>CALZOG010000075.1 GCA_945827635.1 uncultured Bacteroidales bacterium | reverse complement strand
ACATTTTTTTGAAATAAACAAGAAAACTTGCAAAAAAATTTTACTTTCTCCTGACTTTGGCTCGAAAACGAATCGAAAACGGACCGAGAATGGACCGCAAACGGACCGCTTATGGTGCAGGACCACACAAAAAAAGCTGCCACATGTTGTGACAGCTTTTTTCGCTTTTCTACTTATTGGATTTGGGCATTTTCTGCACCTTGTTGTGCGTCAGTTTTTTTCTTACGCGGCTGACGCGTTTTTTTCGGCTTGTCGGCACTTTGCTCGGCAGGCTTTTGCGTTTGTTTGGCAGCCTCTTCCTTGGGCTGTTCGGTTTTCAGAACCTGTTCGGCTTTTTGTTCCTCGGGTTGTTCTGCAGCAGGCTTGGCAACTTTCTTACGGGTTGTGCGTTTAGCCTTTGGTTTGGCTTCCTCAGCCTTCGGTTGCTCTGCTTTGGGTTGTTCAACTTTCGGTTGTTCTACCTTCGGCTGTTCTGCTTTGGGCTGTTCTACCTTCGGCTGCTCGGCAACGGGTTCTGCAACTTCCTGTGCAGGTTTGGCAGCTTTTTTGCGTGCGGGCCGGTTAGCTTTGGGCTTCGCCTCAGCCTGGGGCTGTTGCTGCTCGGGCTTGGGTTGCTCAGCTTTGGGTTGTGCTACCTTGGGTTGTTCTGCCTTAGGCTGCTCAACCTTGGGCTGTTCAGCTTTAGGCTGCTGTTGCGGCTGCGGCTGTTGTTGTGCTTTGGGTTGTTGCGGTTGCGGCTGCTGTGGGTTCTTTTGTTGTTTCTGCGCCTTTTGTTGCTTGGGTTGCTGCTTGGGCTGCTGTGGTTGCGGATTAGCATCGGCGCGCAAGGCACGCTCGATCTTGTCCTCACCGTTCGATTCCACTTCCGGACGGCTCACTTCCTGCCCTTTGGCATTGTGGAAATGATACTCCATCATACCGAGTCCCTGGTTCTGCTGCAACGTTATACCGTAGTGCCACCACCAACGCAGCTTGAGACTTATCAGTCCGCGCGTTGCGTACGCGTACACGTACGGGTGCACATGCAGGCGTAATCCTTTACCATACTGGCGGAACATCAGGTCGATCTCCTGCTCCAGTTGCTCGGCAAAATTGATTGAGCTCTGGATCCGTCCCTTGCCGTGACATGTCGGGCATACCTCTGTTACGTCCATCTCCACAGCGGGTCGAACGCGCTGACGGGTGATCTGCATGAGTCCGAACTTGCTGAGCGGTAAGATGTTATGCCGTGCTCTGTCGTGTGCCATCAGTTTGCGCATGTACTCGTAGAGTTGCTGCTGATGATCTTTGGAGTCCATGTCAATGTAATCGACAATGATTATACCTCCAATATCCCTCAGGCGCAGCTGGTGAACGATCTCTTCTGCAGCGAGCATGTTGTAGTGGAAGGCGTTCTGCTCCTGGTCGGCATACACTTTCTTAGAGCCGCTGTTGACATCGATCGAGAACAGCGCCTCGGTCTTGTCGATGATCAGGTATCCGCCATTCTTGAACCCTACTGTTCGACCGAGACCGGTCTTCAACTGGCGTGTGATATCGTACTTGTCGAATATCGGCTGGTCGCCGGTATAGAGTTTGACGATTTTGGCACTTTCGGGCGATATGAGTTCGACATATTCCCGTACTTCATCGTACACGCCCTGATCGTTGACCTGAATGGTATTGAACTCGGGTGAGAACAAGTCGCGGATGATTCCTGTGGTTCGTCCGATCTCCTCACAAATGAGGCTTACGGGTTGCTTGGTTTGCAGCAATCGCAATGCATCTTCCCATTTCCGCACGAGGATATTGAGTTCGGAGTCCAGATCTTCGAGCAGTGCACCTTCAGCCACTGTACGGACAATAACTCCGTATCCTTGTGGCCTGACCTGCTGCACCAGCTTGCGCAGTCTGTTACGCTCGCTGTCCCTGCGGATTTTGTTGCTAACCATCACCTTGTCGCCCATCGGCATAAGTACCATGTTGCGTCCTGCGAGAGAGATCTCTGCAGTCAGACGCGGACCTTTGGTATTGATGGGTTCCTTGGTGACTTGTACTAATAGTGTATCACCCACATGCAGATAGTCGCCTATTTGTCCGTCTTTGCCACACTCGGGTTGCTTATCAATACTTCGCATCGATGGCAGACGCCGGCGGTCGCTCACTGTTCGGGTGATAAATTTCTGTAAGGTAAGAAAATTAGAACCTAAATCCAAGTAGTGTAGAAAAGCTTCTTTCTCATAACCTACATCCACAAACACGGCATTCAGAGCCGGCATAACCTTTTTGACACGACCGTAATAGATATTTCCCACGGCAAAGGTGTCAACATTGCGCTTTTCGCGACGGATCTCTTGCAATCGGTCGTCTTCGGTGAGCGCGATGGCTATCTCATCGGGATGTACGTTGATAATCAATTCGCTTTTCATGATTTACTGTACATCAAAATGTTAAACTTCGCTCCGCATATATTTGTCAGCAGGCAGATTGGCTTGCATGCGTATATACGCGCAGCATTAATAAACTTTGCAATGCCCTGCTACCGCTGTAGCAGGGCATCAAGTTGCAAAGCCGGCGTCATTTACTTATGCTTATGACGATTCTTACGCAGACGTTTTTTACGCTTGTGCGTGGACATCTTATGTCTCTTATGCTTCTTTCCGTTTGGCATAATTGTAAGATATTAAATGGTTGGTTAAATATTGTTTACTTTCTAACTTGTGCAAAGAACTCGCGTCCAGGCTTGAATGCCGGGATCTTGTGCTCGGGCACTACGAGTGAAGTGTTCTTCTTGATATTACGTGCAACTTTCTCAGCACGAACTTTGGTGATGAAGCTACCGAATCCACGGAGATAAACATTCTCACCGGCAGCAACGTTCTTCTTAACGCACTCCATGGCGCACTCGACAATGCCCAAGATCGTTGCCTTGTCATAGCCAGTCTCCATGGCGATTTGGTTAACTAATTCTGCTTTTGTCATAATTATTTTAATATTTTTTAGTTATACTTATCCTCGCACAAAGTCATATTTCACACTCAAAACGCGCGAAATGGATTGCAAAGTTACAAAAAATATTTGATATTCAAAAGAAAAAGTGAAAAAAAATTCGTTTTTTCGTTTTTTTTATGTATCTTTGCACCATTATTTTACAAAATAGGGCAAAAAATGTCACTTTATAGTCAGAATTTCTATCGTTTGCTGTACGATTGGTACGATGCCAACCATCGTGTACTGCCTTGGCGTGAAACAGATAACCCATACTACATTTGGTTGTCGGAGGTTATATTGCAGCAGACGCGTGTGGCGCAGGGTATGGAGTATTACCATCGTTTTGTCAGCACCTACCCGACGATAGATCTGCTCGCCGCTGCCGATGAGGATGAGGTACTTCGCCTCTGGCAGGGATTAGGCTACTATTCTCGTGCCCGCAACCTGCACAAGGCGGCGAAGATGATTGTGGAAAGACAGACCGCTGCGCTGACAGATGACCGAGCGCCTATGGCTGACAGAAGACAGCAATCACCTATCCTCTTTCCGCAAACGTTTGCCGAGCTGCGTGCCCTGCCCGGCGTAGGCGAGTACACCGCCGGCGCTATCGCTTCGTTTGCCTACGACATGCCCTATCCTGCCCTTGACGGCAACGTGTATCGTGTGCTGGCGCGGTTGTTTGATTGCGAGATACCGTTCGACACCTCTGCCGGCAAGAAACATTTCCATCGCTTAGCCGAAGAGTTGCTGGATCGTGATCACCCGCGGCAGTTCAACTCGGCTATCATGGAGTTCGGCGCGCTGCATTGCCTGCCTGTGTCGCCCGATTGCGCGAACTGCCCGCTGCAAGAGTACTGCCACGCATTCGCTGCAGGCACTGCGGAGTTATTGCCTGTCAGAAAACCCAGACCCACATTGCGAGATCGGTTCTTCACGTACAATATATATATTACTCCCGCACGCACGACGCTCATACGCCAGCGCACCGACAAGGATATATGGCACCACCTGTACGAGTTTCCGCTGACCGAACATCCTACCGAAGCCGAATGGCTGAACGATACGCCACAGCCATCAGAGACACAGACAGCCAAACCGCTGCCGACCATCACACATATTCTGAGTCACCAGCGCCTGCATGTGCACTTCTACCTCGTGGCAACCGGCGAACTACCCGATATACCCGGAACGATAGCCGTCAGGTGGGAAGACCTGGACGACTATGCCCTGTCACGCCTCACGCTCAAGGCACTGGAGAGTATTTTTCGTTAAAACGAATTTTTCTCAAAAATTTGTCACTATCACTCTTGACGAGTACAAAACGTAGTCGGTTGATTATAGTCTATTTGTCCGATGTATCGTCTCAGACCTGACTATTCCGGGCGGGCGGAAGGACGATGGTTATTGTTGTTCTTTCTTAATAAACTTGACGATACAATCAATACAGATTGGTTTTTCCGGATTGCAGATCGATAAAGACATTAGCCGGGTGCATATCTTCGAGATGTCGGCGTTCACTGATATAGTTGACTCCAGTTCCGTCGCCATTGTCATGGAAACCTTTCGCACCTACCATCTCGTCGATCTCAACTTTGGTAGCGAGCCGTTGGCAGTCAATAAAAGGTTGCGTTAGGATGATTCTGAACAATCCGTCAGAGTCGCGCGTAAAACCGATAGTGGTCATCTGCGTTTCCGGAAACAAGGCATTATGGAGCACGATAGCTTCAAGAGCTTTGTCTAACGTGGAATAGATAGAGCAACGCTCCTTGATGACAGAGGTATCGCCAGACTTATAATACACTTTGGCCTCTGCTCCTTGGGCGATCATAGGTCCATAGACGGCCGTGAACACCTTTTCTGGATTTGAGAACCAAATACCTTTCGCGCGAGCCCATTGTTCGATGCACTCTTCCTGTTTGGCGTCTATTTCCCAATTTGTTGGGCTTCCTTCGCTCGCTGGAGCATAAGGACCTGGTTCAAAGCTTGCTCTCGCGTAACAGCATACGGCATACGCCCCAATGAGCGGCGAATCTGCAAGGCAGAGGCCTGCATGCTCTTGTTGATTAAATCGATCAAGATTTGTTCTTCCATTGAGTATATCGTTTGTATAGTTATCTATTAGTTCTAATGTATGCGCAGAGAAACCGTTGTCACGGATACTATCAAATATCGCTATGAGTTGTGGTTCGTTCATCATCTTTGCAACTTTAGGCTGCAAAGTTACAAAAAATTTTTGACATTTGCAAATATATAGAGTAATATTTTGGATTTTTTAAGGAATCTGATGAAAAACGAGTAATATTGGCAACACAAAAACCATGCGTCGCAATCGGCACACGTGGAGGATTTTGTCGCATGGAAGGATTGCAACAGATGTAAGGCTACGAACTGTTTGTCGTTTACCACCAGTTGACCTTCTTGTTGGTGGACTCTGCCGACGACTTGTCGTACTTCAGGTCTGCCAGCATCGAGGCGTTGACGCCTATATGGAAATTGTAGCTCTTGTACGGTCCGAACGGCACGAACGAGGCGGACATAGTCCAGCAGTGCAGGTCGCGCGTGACGCTGAAGTTCGTGTACGTAAATTTCTTCGCCTTGAAGTCGAACGACGTTGTGGCGGAAGCTTTCCAGCCTTTGCCGAAGTTGAGTGTGCCGTTCAGGCTCAGGTTCTGGGTGAACTCCATCTTGGGGTACATCTTTTCGTAATCGAACGTCGATCCGTTTCCGTAGCGCAAGGTATAACTGACGCTCAGGCTCCATTGTATGTCGGTCGGCGTGAACGTTGGCGCTTTGCCTTTAGCATGCGTTTCGGTGTGTGTACTGTCGGTGGGTGCTTGGGGTTTGTCTTTGTTGATGCGCTCCGCCAGTTTCTTGAACGTCTGGTTGTTGAACGTGTAACTGAGCGAAGTGGATGTACCGCTCCAGTGCGGGAAACGGCCATTGTGCCAGTATTGCTTGTTCGTGCGCACGGGCGTTCCGGCGGCGTTCAGCTCGTACATGTACGGGTCGAGAGAGGTCGAGAGGTTGATTGTGTAGTTCACCTTCGGAATCTTTATTCGCAGGTTGACGTTGAAGTTCGACCAGTTCATCGAGTCGGCTATGAAGTTGTAACCGCCGCTGATAGACAGGTTGTCAATCAGCGATACTACTTTGTACGGCTTCTGTCCTGTCGTATCCCGGTCGTCACGGATCTTCATCTCGATATTGTTGCCCAGCGAGAATCCAATAGCACCTACTGCACCGTTGGGTGCATTGCCCTGCGGGAAACGCGAATATACCTGGTGCAGTTTCATCGGGTCACCGTTTTCGTCCAGCTTTGGCACGAACGTCTGGTTACCCAGCGAATCCGTAACCGTCGTGCCGACCGGCTGGTCGTACGAGCCGTAATATCCCCACCACGGCGTGCCGAAATCCGGGTGATACGTGAAACTGATACTCGGTGTGAGCACGTGGCGGAAACGGTCAACCTTGTCGCCGAACCACTTGCGGTACGGCGTATAGAAGCCGTAGAGCTTCGTGGACAGAGTGACGCCCACATTGAAGTCGAACACATTGTAGAAGCCCTGTGTCGTGTCGCGCTGAAGGCGGTTCTCCTGTTCGTTCCAGGTCTGGTCAACGCGCTGGAAATACATCTTATCGCTCAGGTTGATTGATGGCGAAACGTTCAGATACTTGAACAGCGTGAAGTTGGCGCTGATAGGTATGCTGTGGGTGATCTTGTTCTGCCAATCTTTGGCAAAGTTGGAGCGGAAGAAGTAATTCTCCTTACACGTTATACTGTTGGTGAACGCGCCGCTGTAACTCATCTTGATCTTCTCGTACCACTTCTCTTTGCCCACTGCTTTCTTGCGCTTGAACGGATATATACTGCTCATGTTCACCGTCAGGCTGGGTGCGGTAACGGATAGCGTCGAGTCTTTCGTTCGCTGCGTGACCGAGGCGTTGATACCTATGCTCCACGGGCTGTCGGGGAATCGCTGCGTATAGTTGATGGTTGACGAAGTGGTGTTCGCCGAGTTGATCTCCGGACGGTAGTAGTTGTTGATACTGTTCTGGTTATAGCCGGACGTAGCGAAGTTGACGCTCGCGGAGAATGTGCTGTACGGGTTGGCTTTGGAGTCCTGGGTATGCGTCCAGCGGATACTGAAGTTGTTCGTCTTGCTGTAGTTCGGCAGCTCTTTCTCGCCGCGCACATCGCTGCGGTACTCGATGCTGATATTGCCGTTGAACTTGTACCGCTTGATGTACCGCGACTTGGCATAGATAGCCCATGTACCTTTGGTGTAGATATCGCCGGTTAACTCCAGGTCCATATAGTCGTTGATAGCCCAGTAATAACCCAGCCCTTTCAGGAACAGTCCTCGCTCGTACTCATCGCCGAACGTAGGCATGATCAGTCCGGATGAGTAAGTCTGCGTGAACGGGAAGAAGCCGAACGGTATAGCCAGTGGCAGCGGCACGTCGCCCACCACCAGATACGCCGGACCGGTTGCTATATAGTCGCCGGGCTTGACTTTCGCCTTCGTCATGCGCAGGTAGAAGTGCGGATGCTCATGATCGTCGCAGGTCGTATATTTGCCGCCTGCCATCATCATCTCGTCGCCTTCCACTTTCTTTGTCTTTTCGGCTATGATGTATCCTTCGCCCTGCTGGGTCACCACGTTGCGGATGAATCCTTTCTGCGTCTTGATGTTGTAGGTTATCTCGCCGGACTCGTAGCTCTCATTGCCGTCCTTGAACACGGGTTTGCCTTTCCACTCCTCGGTCACGGTGTCATATACGCCCACGGCATAGATCGTCGAACTGTCGGATTTCATACGGATATATTCGGCATCGAGTTCCATTGTTTTGTAGTGCAGCACGCCCTTGCCGTGCAGTATGGCAGTACCGTCGCCAAGCATGACAACGGAGTCCTCTGACGAATAATTCACAGGCGCATCCAACTGCGCTTGTGCAAGCGCACAAACGCAGAGGAACAAATATGTTAATACTTGCCGTATCCGCACATTTTTCCAAATTACCCCACAAAGGTACAAAAAAAAATGCACATTTGCAAACTTTCCCGAAGAAAAATTGCACGAGAGTGCATTTTTTAGTGCAGAAGTGTCTGCTTATGCTCGCATAAGGGCAGGTGTTACGGTACAAAAATAAGGAATCGCGCCAGCAATATTTTTCTTCGGGAGAGCAACTGCTTAAATGCCCGGCATTGCTGCACTGTAGCTTCGGAGGGACCCGCCCGCAGGGAAGGGGCGTGCCGAAGTACAAAAAAATAACCGTCAGTTTCTCTCGACATGTCGGCTTAATGCCATAAAATGCCACATAAACGTTATTTCTATTCGCAAAAAATGCGTATATACGCAAAAAATGCAGATAGAATTTGCATATATCAAAAAAAAACTGTATCTTTGCACTCGTAAAAAATGCGTATATACGCAAAAAATGCAAATAGCATGAAAATCGAACGTCCTATTTATCTTCAGAAACTCATTGACCGCAAGGACAACGGCATGGTGAAGATCATCACCGGAATGCGTCGATGCGGCAAGTCGTATCTGCTCTTTAACCTGTTTGCCGATTATCTGAAAAGTGAGGGAACAGATGAGCAGCACATTATTGCGATTGACTTGGAAAACATGTACAACGAACGGTTGCGTGAGCCATTGACATTGCTACAGCACATTGATGAGCAAGTGCAAGACACCAAAACTTATTACGTGCTGATTGATGAGGTGCAGTTGTTAGGGCGTTTCGAGGAAGTGCTGAACACGCTGATGAAACGTACCAATATAGACGTGTATGTAACCGGGAGCAATGCCCGTTTCCTTTCCAAAGATGTGATTACCACTTTCCGTGGCAGAGGTGATGAGGTGCGCATACACCCGCTCTGTTTCAGTGAATATATGTCTGCGCAGACTGACACCACCTTTATTGAGCGACATTTGAACGACTACCTGCGTTTGGGCGGACTGCCTCAAACTCTGACTATGCAGAACGAGCAGCAGAAACGCGACTATTTGCAGCAGTTGTTCCATAACACGTATCTGCTGGATATCAAGGAGCGTTACGACATACGCAACGATGACGATTTGGAAGAGTTGATAGATATTGTGGCAAGCAGTATTGGCAGTCTGACTAATCCTCATAAGATAGCTAACACCTTCAACTCGGTCAAGCAAAGCAATATCGCGAGGGACACTATCAAGAATTATCTTGACTACATGCAGGACGCCTTTATGATAACAAAAGCTATGCGATACGATATCAAGGGCAGAAGATATATTGACACTCCCGTCAAGTATTATTTTGATGATTTGGGGCTGCGTAATGCCCGCCTGAACTTCCGGCAGACGGAAGCCGGACATCTAATGGAGAACCTAATCTATAATGAATTGAGCTTACGTGGTTTCTCCGTGGATGTCGGTCAAGTAATAATCAATACCAAAAATGAAAACGGAAAGAGCGAACGTAAAACATTAGAGGTGGATTTTGTATGTAATCAAGGTGATCAACGAATTTATGTTCAATCTGCTTTTGCTATGGATACCGATGCCAAGATGAGACAGGAATTCGAGTCCATCAGAAAGATTGATGACAGTTTCCAGAAAGTAGTTATTGTCGGAGGTATGCAACCGACTTATCGCAACGATGAGGGATTTCTGATTATGAATATCTATGATTTCCTTTTAGGGAAAGTGGAGATATAATCCTGTGTCAACATAGCGGGGAGCGTTGCCACGACATAGATACAGGGGCGTGCCGAAGTACGAAAAAAATGCACATTTGCAAACTTTTCCGCAGAAAAATGTGCGTGCTCGTGCGTTTTGTTGATTTTTGACCAAAAATGACAGGCGAAATGCAAATAAGTCTCGGGTTAACCTGCTTTCAATCTGCTTTTGCGTTGCTCTTGCTCTCGTCTCACACTCTTTTAGAGATATGCGGAAGTGGCAGATTGAGTGCACCACTGAGGCATGTAGCGGATATTGAGTAAGTAATGATTTCCACGCGACCATCACGGGATGGAGAAGCCAATTGACTTTTGGCTTCGAAAAGGGAAGGCAGTCGGGGAGACTAAGCCGACCGAGAACACCCTAAGCAAAGCAGCACAATCAAATCATTTGGTATAGATCCGAAAACGGGCCGATTATGGTGCACGATTGGGGTGTTACCAGGAGCGATTAGCCCCCGATAAGTGCTAAACAACAACCAAGGAACAACTATCTACGCGCCCTCACATCCGCGCGAAGCGAGTAATGTCCTCGATTATCGACAATTACCAACCATTTGCGTGAGACTATTTTTACAATTAACAACAATTGAATAGACCAATGCCCACTAAAAAGATACTGACAATACTGACCAAACTGACATGCGGATTTTTGCATGAGACAGTTAAGACTCTTGAGACACTTTGTG
>CALZOG010000074.1 GCA_945827635.1 uncultured Bacteroidales bacterium | reverse complement strand
TAACATTTATTTCAATAATTATTTCTCGCTTGTCTCTCGGTCATCTCCCGCTCATCGGTCGGTGGTAATTATCTCCCAATGGCCACTATAGCCACTACCAACATATCTAACATTCGGCATACCTGCAATTCGGCGCTTTATGGTTCTTACACTTACTCCTGACATTTTGGATAGATTTACTGTTGTAATATTAGGATTGCTACGTATTTGTGTTTCTATCCAAGTATTTAAATCTTCTATTTGAGTGCCATCTTGAGTGCCATCTTGAGTGCCATCTTGAGTGCCATCTTGAGTATCACCTTGGGTATCATTTATACTGAAACGTATATTGTCAGGTTCAAAGTAAAAGATAATCGTCGAACTAACCACATCATCTGTAAAATCCACTTTCCCACGTTTCTGCTCCCACATCAACATCTTATCAATACCATAGCCGGCATTCTCGCTCAATCGGGCAAAGCGGAAGAGTTTGGAGAGAATCGGATTACGCGGCATGGAATGGATTTGCTTGCGTAACTCCGAAAGCGGGAACATAAACTTTCCCGGGTTCTGCATCTCTATTCGGTCGGCAAAGACACGTATAACCGGATGCATCGGGCTAAAATAGTCGCAATGGGAACAAAGATTCGTCAATCCTTCCCGCAACGCATAGAGTTGTGTCTCGTCTTGTACTCCTCGGCCATCACTTCTCTCCACATACGGAGCTTCGCAGTATATACGTAAGCGCTGAAGAATAATCTGGTATGATTCCCAGATATTGGCTTGCTCTGGCATGCGGTACGTATAACGGACACCCGCATCACGGTAGTTTAACCCCGGTATCTCGATATAATCAATCCAGAAATTAGGCACATGTCTCTGCACAGAGTCACGTTTACCCAACATCAGCAAACCTCCGTACGTTAATACGCCCTCTTTCGCTATTCCTACTTTTTCACAGAACTCATCAGTCGGCAGTTGGGCATAAGGAAACTCAGGATTAAAACCGCGGATCTGGTTGCGGAATGTTTCCAATGAACCGGAGTCCAAATCATTTAAGGTCGTCCCTATTACTAACTGCTCACTTTTCGTGCCAAATGCCTGATCGCGCTGCATTGCTGTAATCTCTGCCTCAGAGGCACGACGATCTCCACTACCGGAACGTATGAATGTATTGATAGGATTATTGACGTAAATAGGCTTTAGCGGCGAAGATGGAATATAGAACGCCAAGACCAATCGGTCATCAATCGTATATTTCTTTCCTTCCGCAAAAAGGCGAACATTAAATTTCTGGCCCCCTCGCAACGTATTCAAGAAATCCGACTCAATCTTCTCGCCATTCTCTACGCCTTGAACATCAAATCGTTTGCCGGTCTGTTTGATACCAAAGACGATCCAACCACCAGACGTATTGGAGAAAGCAGACACTGTCTCCCATACATTATCCGGCAACTTATTTTGTGCTTCCTTGACCTCGAAGTCATCCCACTCGATGTGCTTTAATCGCAATATAAGTTCGTCTTTTGTCATTGTACTCAATTTGGATGCAAAGATACGAAAAATATTTGGTTTATACAAATAATTATGATTTTTTATACTTTAAAAATTCATCGTAATCGCGGATGTAGTCGGCGGCATCGTAATGCTCACTAGCGAGGACGAGGCAAACACTGCCAGAGGAGAAATCATCCAAAGTACGCCACATGCCGGGTTTGACGAGCAAACCCTGATATGGCCGATTGAGAGTGAACGAGCGGCGAACGTTGCCGTCATCCAACGTGACTGTAAAAGCACCACTGACAGCCACTATCAATTGCTCCAGATGCTTATGTCCATGGCCTCCCCTACTCTCTCCTCCCGGGACATCATAAAGGTAGTATATGCGCTTGACATCAAACGGAACAGTCATACCGTTCTCTACGACAGAGATATCTCCTTTACGTTGTGAATGATGGCGATCGAGTTCAATTATTCCGCAGTCATAAACGGAGAACTTCGTCTCCGGTGTGTGATTTGTAATGTTTGATGTTTGATGTGTAATGTTTGATGTGCTTCTTGGCTCTGATTGCTTCCAAAGTTTAAACTCTCGGTAATCTCGAATGGCATCATTCTGATCGTAATGAGTAGAGGCGGCAATTACTGCTACCGCATTAGTCGAATAGTTCGTAATCGTTCGCCACGTACCGGCAGGAACATACACACCCATATACGAGCGGTTGAGCGAGAATTGGTATTGTTGTTCGCCATCATCGACCAACACATCAAAAGAGCCAGACATAGCAACAATGAACTCCTCCGTCGTCTTATATGCCACGCCCCCACGTTCTTCTCCACCCGGTACATCGTATATCCAATGCACACGACGAATAGTGAACGGGATTTGTTTCTCATTCTCAAAAAAACTCAAGTTACCTCGCTCATCAAGGAACTTTGGTAATTGTATGAGTTGCGGTTCGTGCATATGCTTATAACATTTCATGCTTCATATTCAGTTCTGGGCGTATCAAACCGGGCTTAATGCCAAGGATTGTATCACCAACAACTTCTTTGGTAAATTCCACTTCGAAGTTATAATTCAATTCGCCCCAAAGCAAGTGGGCTTCATTTTCGCCAAAGAAAACCTTAAAATAATACTTCCCTGCATTGAGGAGATGATTTGGGATAGTGAACGAAATCTGTTGCTCTCCAACCTTAGAGTCATGGTTTGGTGAAAAATTGAGCCATCGGTGGAACACCACCGTATCATCTGCCGTGCGCAACTCGAACGTGCAATCGATCATGCTATTAGCCACATAATTATAGAACCGCAACATTACATCTATATCGCTTTCTATCGTGATTCTGCCTCCTTTGCTATCACTCACCTCCATCGAGCGAATGCGGATCTTATCGTTCCCAGGAGCAGTCTTCAGGTCATCAAAATACATTGCTGAATCGTTCTGCAAGTAACGACCTATGTAATAATCCACCGCATTCGAAGCCGTATCCATGAAATCCAACATACCGTTCTTGAGCACCACACCGGTGCGACAGAGCTGTTTGATGGAGTTCATATTATGACTCACGAAGAGGACAGTGCGTCCTTCACCGGTAGAGACGTCTTTCATCTTGCCGATGGCTTTCTTTTGGAACTCGGCATCGCCGACGGCGAGGACCTCGTCAACAACGAGGATCTCGGGTTCGAGGAAGGCGGCGACGGCGAAGCCCAAGCGGACGGTCATACCACTGGAGTAACGCTTGACAGGGGTGTCGATATAGCGTTCACAGCCGGAGAAATCGATGATCTCGTCCAACTTGCGGTCAATCTCTCTACGGGTCATACCGAGGATAGCGCCATTCAAGTAGATATTCTCGCGACCGGTCATTTCCTGATGAAAACCTGTGCCGACCTCCAAGAGGGAGCCGATGCGTCCGTGGGCACGGATGGTGCCGGTGGTAGGGCCGGTGACGCGGCTCAGGAGTTTCAAGAGGGTTGATTTGCCGGCACCGTTCTTGCCGATGATACCTACGACATCTCCCTGCTCGACCTTGAAATCGATATCGCGGAGCGCCCAGACGTAATCAGACGTGCCTTTGGAGGCACGGTCGTTGGTCTCGCCGATCTTGAGATACGGGTCCTCTTTGCCGAGGACGTTGGTGATCCAGAAGCGGCGAATATCGTGGCTGAGGGTCTTGGTGGACACCAGGCCGAGGCGGTATTGCTTGGATACGTGGTTGAATTCTATTGCTGTACTCATATATTCATTTTAAAATTTTCTGTTTTTTAAAAGTAAAGAAAAATGCGGAATCTACAGTTACGAATTGTAACTTAATGTAATTGCTGATAAATCTACTTGTAAGTATACTTCCAGATAAATTTCTCATCAATTCCATTTAACAGCAATCGATTAATCATTGCTATTAGATTCCTTACAAAAATTCGTTGCACTCCCGAAAATACCAAAAATCCATGCGGGGTTTAGCGAATGATTCTTCTTTACTCTGTCAAAGACCAAATATTTTTGTTATTTTATAATCCGCATAGCGGATATTATTGTAAGCAACCTGATTGAGCATAAGCTCCAATCGCGAGAGTTAACGTCTTTAAGCACTACAAGCTCGCTTGATAGTGATTAGGGATGTTTACGCTCAGGCCGCGTTGGCCACTGCCATGCGGATAGGTTGCGTATTTTTCTTTTTCTAAAACACACAAATCGTGCCATGATCGTTGTAGTAGCGTTCGATGCGTGCCTTTGGGGACGTACCGAAATTAACTAACAACGCGATAGGCCAACCTGTTGCACGTAGGTAACCGAATGTCTGATAGTGTTCGCGTTCTGTCAACTGTGTAAGCGCTTTACACTCGATAATAACATTACCTACCGGAGACTCTACCACCAGATCCATCTTCAAGTACGCATCCATCAGTTTTCCGCGAAAAACAGGATGAAACTGCATCTCTTTGTGAGCCGTGAAGCCATTAGCAGCGAGTTCGATAGCCAGTGCTTCCTGATAGATGTATTCGGGTAGACCCGGACCGAGCTGGTTATGCACTTGTTGCATACAACCAATGATGCCGTAAGTGGCATTGACAAGTTCCGACTTGCGGGGGTCGGGGACTATATGTACAGTTGTTTTGTCGGGCATGAGCAGATGTGTCGGCGCGTGCGCGTATATGGGGTGCATAAGCACACAATGATACGAGCGCACAAAGTTACAAAAAAAAATCCATATATACAAATATATGGAGAGAAAAGTGAAAAAAAAAGTGAAAATTGTATGGAGATAGTGGATATTTGGGGAGTAAATGATGAGATTGAGGTCAACAATGCATATGGATATGTTAAGTCAACAATTAACAACAATTATCCAAAATTTTCGAAAGAGAGTTTAGAAAAGAAAAATGCAGAATCTACAGTTACTTGCCGTAACTTAGTGTACTTGGTTATCAGCCTGATTGTATGCAAGCATCCAAACTTCCTGATAACCAATTCCACTGATCAGTAACAATAAATTGCTACTGATAGATTCTTTACAACAATTCGCTGCGCTCCCGAAAATACCAAAAATCCATGCGGTGAGGGCACCGGCAACAAACAGCGCTAACGGATTGCGCCAGCGCAATAAATCGTGAAGCCTTGTCAATGCTGGAGGAGGGAGGTGCAGGAACGGCTGAAGCGGATGACGTTCGATGTCAGGTGTGACAGGCTTACTGTTTCTCCAATTCCAATAAATGTTTTTTGCGATCGATGCCATAGGCATAGCCGCCTAAGCTGCCATTGGCACCGACAACTCTGTGGCAGGGAATGATCAACGCAATAGGATTGCGGCCTATCGCCTGCCCTACTGCACGCGCTGAACGGCAACCGACCATCTCGGCTATCTGGCCGTAGGTCTTCGTTTGCCCGTAGCAGATAGTGAACAGACTCTGCCATACACGGCGCTGAAAATCCGTTCCAGGAGGATTGAGCCGCGGTATGTCATATGGTCGCTTACAGGCAAAATAGTCGTCCAGCCATTGCCGCGTTTGTGCGAAGACAGGCAACTCGGGTGCTGATGAACAACCGGACACAACTGCCTGTGCTACAGGCACATCGGCACTGCTCACAAAACGTAATCCGGTGAGGGCATTGCCATCGCTGTGCAGGAGAATAGTGCCAAGCGGGGATTGGTATGCAGTTACGAAGGATGGCATGGTGTTTCGGGTCAATGATTGGCAATAATGCATCGGGAAATATTAGGTCAACAATTATCAACAATTATCAACAATTTGCCAGAGAAAGATTATTACCAATCATGAACGAGGAGTGAGTTCAGCGGTGTCGAGAAGGATGGTGACAGGACCATCGTTGACGAAATCGACCTGCATGTCAGCACCGAAACGGCCGGTTTGGACGGTGAGTCCGTAGGTCGTGCGGAGCGTCTCGTTGAAATAGTCGTACAACGGTGAGGCTTGTTCGGGGCGAGCGGCACGGATGAACGAAGGGCGGTTGCCCTTACGGCAATCAGCGTAGAGCGTGAACTGGGATATACTGAGTATAGCACCGCTTACATCGGCGAGAGCAAGGTTCATCTTGCCGTCAGGATCCTCGAACACGCGGAGTTGGGCGATCTTCTTGGCAAGTAGGTCGGCATCTGCTATGGTGTCGGTATCGGTGATACCCACCAGGAGCATGAAGCCCTGCCCTATCCTGCCGACCACGGTGCCGGCTATTCGCACCTCGGCACGGGTGCAACGCTGTACGACTATTCGCATGATTTCGTGGCGATTAAGTCAACAATTAGCAACAATTATCAAAAAAGTTACTTGGCTGTATAGCGGCGGTTGATCTCCTGCCAGTTGATGATCTGCCATAGTGCCTTCAGATGGGCTGCACGGCGGTTGCGGTAGTCGATGTAATAGGCATGCTCCCACACATCCATTGTCAGCAGCGGTTTGAGGCCTTTGGTGACAGGGTTATTGGCGTTCGGCTCCTGCGTGATAATGAGTTTGCCGTCCTTGTCGGCAGAGAGCCACACCCAGCCTGAACCGAAGAGCGTCGTGCCTTTCTGCTCAAACTCTGCTTGGAAAGCTTCGAACGAACCGAAGTCACGCACGATAGCCTTCATCAGTTCGCTATCGCTGATGGCAGAATGATCACCTGCACCGGCAGGTTGGAACTGCGTGAAGTAGAGGTTGTGGTTGAGGATCTGCCCTGCGTTGTTGAAGATAGCGCCTTGCGACTTGGCTACAATCTGCTCCAACGGCATAGACTCAAACTCCGTTCCAGCAACGAGTTTGTTGAGGTTATCGACATAGGTTTGCAGGTGTTTACCATAGTGATACTCAATGGTTTCCTGACTGATTACCGGCTCCAGTGCATTCGGAGCGTACGGCAAAGTGATGAGGGTAAAAAAGAGAGGTAACATAGTTTTAGAGTTTTGTGATTTGTTATTATTTAACACGCACGTGCCAGCTAAGCCTGTCAGCCGGCCTCCCGGAGTGCTAAATTTTCTTATTCGATTAGGCGTAATTTCTTCAAACGTGCTTTAATGGAACCGTAGGTGCGGTTGAACTCCTTGGCTAATTGGGCAATGGGAGTGCCTTCCAAAAACAGTTCACGCAGACGCAAATCGTCCTCTACCATCCATCGTGCACCGGCTTGCGAAGTTTCGGGCACTTCCTGAGCGCGCTTCTGGCGTAACTTTTTAATAACATCCAACAAGATCGGTGAAGGAGTTCCTTTATCCAACATGTCATGAATCATAGCCTCTACCGCCATGTCATCGAAGTCGCTGCCTTTATATTCGCCATTGGCGGCTTTTCCCTTGGTACTTGGCACTTTGGTACTTTGTCCCTTGGTCACTTTTTTCTTGTTTGTAATGACCGGCTGCAGCTCTTCCATTGGCGCAACGAACGTATTGCGCGCTTGTAGCAACGATTCGGAGGAAGGGTCATCCGTTTGGAGGAGCGATTGCATCAGATGAATCTTCTCGTGCAGCACCAGGAAGAGGTCGCTCAGCAGCGGCTCGAAATCCATTGCGTCCGCTTTGTTCTTACAGCGGCAGGGATGATCGGCTATCTGTTGTGCCAAAGGTTGCATCAGCGGCACAAAGTACCCGCAAGCCGCGTGCAAACGCTCACGGAGCAAGGTTTTGTCGCTGCCCAACAGCAGTTTGGTCAGTTGCGGCCGGAACTTTTCGGCTATCGTTTGCCATTCGGTGAAAACAGGTTGCAAACCTTCCAAAAACGGCACACTCTCCTCGTTGAACGACACTTTCGAGGCAGCCATCTTGCGCATCTGTTCAACCAGCGAAAGCGTCCGATGGAAATCAAAAAGGGCGCTAAACAGCTGAATCTCATATTCCTTGCGCGCTGTGGGAAGTGCCTGATGGATAGTCTGTACAGACGGCTGGCTATCCGTATAACGCAACACGGAAGGGTCATTGTCCAGTTCCACATAATCCAAGGGCGAGGAAAGCACAATGCCTTCCAGCGTCCGGCAACGGGAAAGCGCTACATAGACCTGTCCTGCCGCAAAAGCGCGAGCCGCATCAATGATCACTCGGTCGAAGGTCAGGCCCTGACTCTTATGGATCGTCACCGCCCACGCGAGCCGGAGCGGATATTGGGTGAATGTGCCTAAAATCTCCTCATCTATCTTGCCCGTTTTCTCGTCCTCACGGTAGCGGATATTCTCCCATACCATGCGCGTCACTTCGATGTCTCCGTCCTCGCAACGCACGACAATCTGGTCGCTGTCGATGTCGGTGATTACACCAATCTTGCCGTTGTAGAACCGCCGCGGTTTCTGGTCGTCGTTGCGCACGAACATCACTCGTGCGCCCTCTTTGAGCGTCAGGACTTCCTCTGTAGGATAGATATTCACCGGAAAATCTTTCTTGATCTCCGCTGTAAAAACATGCGGCTCGTCCGATAGTTTGGCTAACTCGCGTTCGTTCAGTTCGTCCGCCAAGCGGTTATGGGTCGTGAGGGTGATATGAAAATCCTCGTCCGTGTTCCGAAACCGTGGGTTATACCGTGCATTGAGCAACGCACGTCCTTGTGCAGTTAACTGATTCTCACGCACTTCGTTCAGCAGTTGCACAAACGTCTGGTCTTGTTGCCGGAACACATGATCCAGCTCCACATAGATCGGTTGCAAGTCCTGCATCACTTTCGCCTGAAAGAAATACGGTCCTTCGTAGTACTTCCGCATCGCCTCTTCATCGTCGCCTCGCGTCACCACCGGAGAGAGTTGAAACAGGTCGCCGATCATCACCAACTGCACGCCTCCGAAAGGCTGATCTTTGCGGTATTTGTACCGCCGCAAGACAGCATCTATCGCATCCAACACATCCGCCCGGACCATACTGATCTCGTCGATCACCAGCATCTCCAGATGATAAATCATGTTTCGCTTTCGCTGCGTAAGTCGCTGTTCTGCAAACAGTTGTTTGTACGATTGCGGTGTAGGCATCAGCGTCCGAACGGGTAGCTGAAAGAACGAATGAATAGTCATTCCCCCGGCATTGATAGCCGCCACACCGGTCGGCGCCACGACAACCATGTTCTTCGGCGATTGCTCCCTCAGTTTTTTGAGAAAAGTCGTCTTTCCCGTTCCCGCCTTACCGGTTATGAACAGCGGCCGATTGGTGTGCATAGCAAACTCCTCCGCCAGATAGTAGGGCAGGGACTGAGTTCGTGCATCAATATGTGGATGTATGTCATTCATTCCAAGTGCAAAGGTACAACTTTTTTACCAAATATGCAAATATTTTGAAAGAAATTTGTTACTTTAGGTGAAAATAGGCGATGTATTGAGAGGGAATGGGCACAAAATCGCCAATATTATCCATATTTTCTGTTCGTCCAAAATATCCTAAAATGATTCCCAAAAATCTATCAGCCAACAATAATCAACAATTAAAGACAAATGGAGCGAAGCTGACGCACCTTAAGGAGCGTAATCTATCGCGCTATCGGAAGTAGCGCGCACAGGACACCAAAGGCATATGTCGGCAGAGCTGATGTCCAAATCCAATTTGGACGAAATAAACGAAGAGGATGTTTTGTTCTTGGGCGGTGAGGGAGCGATATTGGTCAGCAAGGGCATTGTTGCGGGCATCGTTTACCGGATAGAATTGCTTCATGCCAGATTTGTACTCGATGGAATATTCCTTGCTGGCAACCGTTTTCGGGGTGTTGTAGATTGCTTGACCAAAGGCTTCGAAGTGCTTGTGCTCAATGACGCGGGTAAAGGGAACATCGTGCGAGGTGTAGTTAATAACGGCATTGCCTTGATAGTTCGGGGCATTTTCGATGCGGGTGTTGAATGTCACTGTGCGCCAATCAAGACGACCGAATTTGTAATCAAAGTATTCGTCAATCGTCGCCTTTGCCTCTTCTGGTGTACGTACGCCCCATAACTGCGAGAAGGTATTATGTTGAACGGCAGATTGTACAACTCGCCGTGATAGTTGGCTACAGGGCAATTGGTGTAGCGGTTAAAGGGCACAAGGGAATTGACAAAATCCCAGACCTCTTTGTTAGAAGTATGGAAGATGTGTGCCCGTATTTATGGACGTTGATACCTTCCGTCTAATCACAATAGACAATTCCGCCCAGATGCGGACGCTTGTCAATAACAAGGCAGCGTTTGCCAGCCTACTTTGCCTTGTACGCAAACGTTGATCCGAAGAGACCGGAGTCAACTATGAGATAATCGTAATGGGTCATTTTTTCTTTAAAGATTTGCGACAATATAAGGTTCGAGTATCAGTAGTTCCTCCTATTAACTTACGACATATTGTTTCTGGGGAGTCAAGATAATAGACATCGAATTCATCTGGCCATCCCCATTGCATATCTTTTAAAGTTTCCTTATAATAATCTGCCTCACTTAGAATTATAAAATCTGGGTATATCATCTTATCTATAAAGAACGGAAAATTACAAGGTAAGTGAAAATTGGAAGATAATTTAGCATCAAAAGCATAAATTGTACAATAATCACGAACAGAGGCAAAAACGATTGAATTATTTGACAAATAATTATATTGTCTAATTATATCATTAACTTTATGAAAATAGCATGCTTGCTCTTTTGTTAAATCTAATTCTGCTATTCCCCGACTGCCTTCCGAAAATTTTTCAGTGGCATATTTCTTATTATGATATACCATACGAGCACTATTAAATGATATAGGAATGAACAAGATTAATATCATAGCAATTTGTAATTCTAATTTTGACTTGATTTCTGCGCACTTTTGTTCTGCAATAAGCCATAAAATTCCCCATGGTATCATAAAACATCCAATTCTCCCCCACATATTAGTATTTGTTCCTATAGAACATACTACCGGAGTAATTAATATGAATATTATTTGTAATATTTGATTAGTTGATATTTTTGTCTGCTCGCTACTGCATACGAATACAAAT
>CALZOG010000073.1 GCA_945827635.1 uncultured Bacteroidales bacterium | reverse complement strand
TGGTATTCGCTTTGATTTCAGGAGCAGCCGGCAGTTTTACTATGGGCTTGTTGTCGTTGCTTACATTGCCGATGGGTTATGCCCTTTCAGTGGCATTCCTGAATGTATCCCGCACACAGTGTAACCCGCAACTTGAGAGCATGTTCACGGTGTACCGTGACAACTTCCTGAAGGCTTTCTTGGTTCCGCTGCTGCAAGGATTGTTTGTTTTCCTTTGGTCACTACTTTTCGTCATCCCGGGTATCATCATGGCTTATGCTTATTCGATGGCCATCTATGTTGCTAACGACAACCCCGAGCTGTCAGCTATGGACGCTATCCGCAAGAGTAGGGAACTGATGAATGGACACAAGTGGGATCTGTTCGTGCTCGATCTGTCGTTCATCGGCTGGATCTTCTTGTGCCTGCTGACCTGTGGTATCGGTTTCTTCTTCCTGGCTCCGTATATTGAGATGGCCCATGTGGAGTTCTACCGCGAATTAACCGAACAAGCAACCGAAGCATAAAATGGTTGAAGTAAGTGTGAGAATACTGACAACATAAAATTGAAAGACAAAAATGGCAAGGTTTTTGCCATTTTTGTCGTTTTAGCAGGGAATGCAATTTTGGCAGTTAATACCTGCCGCTTTGCAATTTCCACTGAATAATTTACAAGGAATATACCATGATTAATCACATAAGTCTGACAACTTGTCATATTGGCACAAAATTTGGATAGCACTATTTGTACCATATACTGAAGTAACACACATCTGAAAGTGTATTTTTATCAATACTGAAAACAAATTTATCAAATATATGAAATCAAAAATATCTATTTTATTCGTAGCAATGCTGTGCATGATGGCATGCACAGACAGTAGTTCGGTTCGTGATGTCAAAGGTGCTTATCGCTACAAAACAACCGGTAAGGTAACCTTGGAAGAGAACTTCGCCGGTGCGACCAAAGCCGATACACTGGTTGCTAATCTGGACAACGAGTCAGGCTCTTTGGAGATCGTCAGTCTGCATGATGGTGACAGCATTCTGATGACCATTGACCAAATGAATGGAGATGTGATTGCTACCCGCGGCACGATGGACGGCAAACGTCTGAATTTTATTTCATACAATCGCACGCTTGAGGTGCCTACAGATGTTTACTACCGCGACACCATCACACTGAGCATTGGCTCTCTCTCGCGTGACACGGTACTTGTACGTGTAGTGCATGAATATGAGACATTTGACATCGTGGTTAAGGGGCATGCCGATGTATATGAAAACAACCTGATATTCGACCTTGAATATGCAGGTAAGTCGCAATCTTCCGAACGCACGTTGCGAGGTAAAGGAATACGCAGCCTGGCAAAGAAGAACTAATTGAAATAAGTTGATAGTCGAAATTCAATAGACGAAAGTCGAAAGACAGTTTTTATTATGAGTTCGAAGATTAACAGTATATTGACGCTAATGCTGTTTGCAGTCAGCCTGTATGCCGAGGAAGCGGTTATTCCGACATACAGTCTGCAGGATTGCCGCCAAATGGCCATTGAAGCCTCGCATAAAAGCGAGTTGCGCAAAGAGGCCTTGGAGGCAGCCAAACTCAATCAGCAGGCTGCATTGGCGGCAATGTTCCCCAAGCTGAGCGCCAATGCCGCTTATATGTGGAACAGCAAATCTCCCGTATTATTGCCCAACGAGATGCAATTCAGTTTTGGTACGGCACGTGTCGGCGCTAATGGTATGGGAAACTTTGAATGGAGCGAGACTTCATGGGTCAATCAACTCAGTCAGGAAACGCGTACACTGCCGGATGTGCACTCGCGTGTTCAGACACTTGGCACTGAGAGCGGGCAGATGATAGCAGATGTGTACCAGGAACTCTATCGCGCTCTGAATCCTGATATGACGCATGTTGTGATAGGGCAAGTTGGAATAACGCAACCGATATATGTTGGCGGAAGACTAAAAGCCATGTATGACATTGCCACTGCTGCACGCGACGTTGCCGAGATAGAAGCCGACAGCAAGCAACTGGAGTTGATTGTGAGTGTTGATGAAGCCTATTGGCGTATAGTCAATGTAGAACAGAAAAAGCAATTGGCAGAGCAGTATTACAACCTGCTTGTTACACTGGAGAATAACGTACAGGAATTGGCATCTGAAGGATTAGCTACACAATCCGATCTGCTGAAGGTGAAAGCCAAACGAGGTGAGGCTGAGGTGAAGAAAATGCAAGCAGAGAACGGATTGGTACTGTCAAAGATGGCACTTTGTCAACTCATCGGATTGCCACTTCATTCTGATTTCACACTTCAATCAACAGGACTGCAGGATATACAACTGCATGATACCTTGATGATCAGTGACGAGATGCTTAACGCCCGACCGGAGATACAACTGCTGAATGCAGCCGAAAAGGTCGCCAAGTCCAACGTTCGCGTCATGTCCGCCGGACTGCAACCAAACATCGTTGCACAAGCCAACTATATATATAGTAACCCGAGTATTGAGAACGGATTTTCCAACAGTTGGAAAGGAACAGGATTCTTCAATGCAGGCGTAGTGGTGAACATTCCTATCGCCCACGCCGATGATATTCTTCGCTTGAAAGCAGCTAAGCACGAGGCAAATATCGTTGCCATCAAACGAGATGAAGCCAAGCAATTGCTGACCCTGCAGGTTACTCAGGCTAACCAAAAGGTCTTGGAGGCGCAACAGAAAGTAGTAATGACCGAGATACAGGTCAAGAATGCCGAGGAAGTGTTGCGTTTCGCTCAAGAGGCATTCGATGCAGGCATGGCTACTGCATCTGACCTCATGCAGGCACAGACTGCGTGGCAGGCTGCATGTACCGACCATATTGATGCCGAGGTAGAGGCTAAGGTGGCGGAAACTCAATACAAACGATTTACTAATACACTAATTTATGAAACAAGATAAGAAAGGCAGTCTGCTCTTGGGCTTGGCGGCAATGCTGGCTGTAGTTGTCATTGTTGCTCTGGTAGGTGTTTTTGCACTCAAAGAGGACGAGGTGCTCATTACCGGTGAGGCGGAAGCTACTGAGTACCGTATATCAGGCAAAGTGCCCGGACGAATAGAGATGTTCCTTGCCGAGGAAGGTGACCAAGTCAAGAAAGGCGACACATTGGTAATCATCTACTCACCCGAGGTCGAAGCAAAGATGGCTCAGGCACAGGCAGCTCGCGCCATGGCAGAGGCTGTGAACGTCAAAGCTAAGAACGGAGCACGCCATGAGCAGATTGTAGGTGCGTATGAACTATGGCAAAAAGCCAAAGCCGGCGAGGAGATTTACCGCAAGAGTTATGAGCGTGTTCAGCGCCTGTACGAACGCGGAGTAGTCAGCGCTCAAAAGAAAGACGAAGTGGAGGCGCAGTACAATGCAGCCAAGGCTACAGTTAAAGCCGCCAAAAGCCAGTATGACATGGCTGTAAGTGGCGCACGTGAAGAAGATAAAGTTGCAGCCGAAGCGCAAGTGGCTAAGGTCGATGGCGTGATACAAGAAGTGGAGTTAGCCCGTGCTGAACGTTACCTCACATCACCTGTTGATGGTGAGGTGGCTGAGCGATTCCCCAAGACAGGAGAACTGGTCGGGCAGGGTAGCCCCGTAATGTCCATCGTTGATCTGAACGATGCATGGTTTACCTTTGCCGTACGCGAGGATATGTTGCATGACATCAAGGTCGGCACCTCACTACAAGTGCGCATCCCGGCTTTGGGCAACGAATTGTATCCGGTTGAGGTTACATACATCAAGGCTATGGGCACTTACGCCACATGGCGAAGCACGAAGCAGAACGGACAATACGACGTACGTACATTCGATGTCAAGGCACGCCCGTTGCATCCTATCCGCGACCTGCGACCGGGAATGACGGCAATTGTTGTGCGTGAAAAAAGTTATAACCACCCGACGATTGTGATTCAGCATTGACAGGCAGTAGCATGAATAGTTTCCGTCATCCGGCGGAAGAAGTATCATGAAGCAGATTTTCCTGAACATCTGGCATGTTGCACAGCGTGAAGCAGGACGAATGTTTATTCGCCCGCTGTACATCTTTGCTTCGGTGGGAGTGATGGTGCTGTGTACCATATTCTTCCTGAGTATTATGAAGCGCGGCGCTCCCGAGCGGATGCCAGTTGCCGTTGTGGACAAGGATCAGTCGTCAATTTCCAGACGTCTGTGCCACGAAACGAACGCAACTCAATCCGTTGAGATTGTTCTTATCTCGCCAAACTTCGCAGATGCGCGTCTGGCTATGCAGCGCGGCGAGGTGTATGGCATACTGGAAATCCCTGAAGATTTCTATGCCGATATTGTCTCCTTCAAGCAGCCTACCTTGCATTTCTATGTCAACAACGCATACACCGTTGGCGCAAGTACAGCGTACAAGCAGTTGCTGACAATGTGCAATCTAACCAGTGGCGCGTTCCAGCGCGAGGTGCTGCGTAAGAAAGGGTTGCCGGAGTATCTTATTATGGAGCGCATTCAGCCCGTGGCTATATCCGCACACATGATTGCCAACCCGTGGAGTAACTATGCTATCTATCTTGTATCAACCATAGTGCCGGGCATATTGTCGCTTGTGGTGCTAATGCTTACCATCTTTGCCATCGGCTTTGAACTGAAGATGCAAACCTCACGCCAGTGGCTTGAAATTGCCGGAGGCAACTATACCGTGGCAATGATTGGCAAACTGCTGCCATATACGATATTGTATATCGTCCTTGGCATAGGATGCAATGTGATATTGTTCCGATTCATGCATTTCCCGGTTATGGGTTCTTCATGGCGGCTGGTACTTGGTATATTGCTGCTTGTGTTTGCTATGGAATCAATGGCCATCGCTCTGATAGGAGCCTTACCCACATTGCGTGACGCCATATCCATTGGCGCATTGTACGGCATGTTAGGATTTTCCTTGTCAGGATTTACGTATCCTGTAATGAACATGTTACCGCCCTTTCAGGCACTTACGTGGCTGATACCGCTCCGGCACTATTACAAAATCTATGTTAACGAGGCTTTGATGGCCGGTCCTGTCATGAATACGGTTATACCTATGCTATGCCTGACAGCATTTTTTGTGCTCGCACTGATTGTGTCGCCACGGCTGCACAATGCACTGCAGTATAATAATTATCCGCTTAAATAATCGCTATATGTAGCGAAGATTGAAATGATTATTACGCGTTTATTATATAGCAAATGGCTTAAAGTACAGGAGACTTGGGGCGTGTTTACCGGTGAGCTGCGTCGTATATTCAGCGATCCGGGAGTGGTAGTTATTTTCTTCGTTGCCACGCTGGCATATCCTATATTATATAACTTTATCTACTGGAAGGATAATGTGGAAAATGTGCCTGTGGCTGTGGTGGATATGAGCCATAGTCAGGAGAGTCGCGCCTTTCTGCACAGATGGAACGCTACGCCTGATGTCACCATTACCCACTACTGCACATCGATGGCAGAGGCGGAACAATTGTTACGGGCGCAGAAGATCCATGGCATAATCTATTTTCCGTCCGACTATGCAGAGTGCCTTAACACTGGCATGAAGACAGCACATATTTCGCTCTACTGCGATATGTCATCATTCTTGTACATGAAGGCAGTTTACCTGAGTTGCAATCGGGTAATGCTGGAGGATATGGGACGCATCCAGGTTGATCGATACGAAGCGATGGGCTACGACAAGCAGTTCTCATGGCAACTCGTTCAAGCTGCTCCATATACCGAAACGGCACTGTTCTGCGAGAGTGGCGGCTATGCATCGTTTCTTATTCCCGCCGTACTGATGCTTATCCTTCATCAAACGTTGTTCTTCGGAATATGTATGTTGGGTGGCACAGCACGTGAAGAGAACAATGAGTTGTTTCTCTTGCCCGGCAGACGTCGCGGATACAGCGTACTGCGAATCACCATCGGTCGCTCGGCTGCATACTTCCTTATCTATTATGCATTGGGGGCCGTTGTGCTGTTGGCTGTGCCAAGGCTATTCAATCTGCCTCACATCGGTAATCCGTTGGCAATACTCAAACTGCTTGTGCCGTACTTGTTGGCAGTTATATACTTCTCAATGAGTGTGAGTGTGTTCACCCGCAATCGTGAAAGTGGCATGGTCGTGCTGATTTCGTCATCGCTCATCTTTCTGTTCATTGCAGGTGTTAGTTGGCCGCAACAGATGTTACCCGATGCATGGAGATACCTCAGTTATTTCTTCCCCTACACCTGGGGCGTGCACGGATTCCTGCATATCAATTCGATGGGGGCAACACTTGAGACTACTGCCAGAGAGTATATTGCCTTATGGATTCTGGCAGGAGGGTACTTCCTGACAACATGTCTGCACCTGGGAGTGATGGGATATATTCACGATAAAAAAGCCGGCTGTTGAAAGCCGGCTTGCTGTTACTTTTTCTTGCCTGTATCCACTTTTATCAAGGCTTTTGGCTTCTGCTCCAGAAGTGGAGTCGCCAGATGGTCGAACTCTTCTTCAAACTCCCAATTGGCGCGTAATGTCAGTTTCTTACTGAAATAGAATACCGGTTCCGGTTGACGTTTCAAAGCCCAATCACCGGTCGTCCACTCACCATTGCCGTCCATATCCAGATATAGTCTCACATAGAAACTCTTTGCATCCAGGTTCTCGAATCGTGTACTTTCCGGCAGTGCAGGCAACTCGCGAACGACCTGGTCCTTGTCATCGATGATCTGTATGCGTGCGCGTGCATCGAAATGGGTCATGCGGATAGTCAGGGTGGAGTATTCATTTAGCGAACGCAACTTGTATTCTGCCTTGAATGGCATATTGGTTACGCCGTAAATGTCGTGCATCGCACCGGAATCAATATTCAACGTATACTTGTGCTCCGGTTGCAAATTGGCACGCAGCGCATAGCGCATTCCTATTGAGTCCAATCTGTCCAGCCTGAAGGTTACCGGACGCAAGATGGTATCGACTTTCTCATACAGATGAATGCTGTCCGCTTTCAGATCCTGTAATGGAGTTTGTGCGTACCATTCAACCGAGCGATAAACGTCCAATTTCGATGAAGAATTGCTTTTCAGTTCAATCTTCCTGTTAGCATCTTTGCGTTGTTTGGCTTCAATGGCTTTTTGCGACATACGCGGATGGCGATATACCGCTTGAACAGTGTCAGTCGTGTCCACCAATTGATACAGGGAATCGGACATCTTGTATGACATCAGGAATCGTAAGGTATCCATTCGGATTGCCGATGAATCCGTTAGCCAATATACGAGTGTATCTTTTGTAGGATTAGCCTGACAAAGCATGTGTTGTGTGAAATCCACCCAAGTCGAGTCGCTTGATGTACTATCCGGCGGAAGTGCAATTATCATCGGCAAACTGTCCTGCGGAGCAGAGAAGAGCAACGTGAAATAGTGCTGCTCCTTATCCCTCAATGCGCGCACGAAATAATGCCGTTGTTTGTTCTCGGTAAACAACCTAAGCACTATAGTGTCCGGCACATGATACCATACGGTATCCGGCTGCATGGTCAGACTGTCAACCGTGATTGTGTCGTAAGCCAATGCAGGCGAAAAAACTTCATCGGTAAACGCCAATGCCTCTGATGGCTGGTACAGATAATCCTTGCTCACATCGCGCAATGCATATATGCGGTAGTTGCCGCCACGCATATTCAATACACCGAACTGCCCCGAACTGTCGGATTTAGCGATTCGTGTAAACGGAACAGTGGCAAATGCGCTATCGTCCACAATCTCCTGCACACCCACAATCACGCCCTGTACAGGATTAAGATCGGCAGCATTGATGACCTTGCCGAACATTGCCAACGTATCGATATGTTCGCCTGTGGAGAATGAGAATGAGTAGTTGCCAAGCGGCACTTTCTCGTTGTTGTCGCAGATAGCCTCACCAAAATCAATAGTGTAGGTCGTGCTGTCACGCAATTCTTCCTCAAAGGTAACTGTCACGCGTTTGCCGATGGCTTTGACGATAGGCGGATTCTGCTGGGGCGGTGAGATCAGCACATTTTCCGCCACATTGTTCAACTGCACGTATTCATCGAACTGCAATACAACAGTCTTGCCCGTGAAGTTACATGTGCCGTTCAGCGGCGTTTCGCGCAGCAATGTCGGCGGGATAGAATCTTTCGGACCGCCTTGCGGACCTGTACCTTTGTTCGCGCAGCCCGACGTAACCAGCATAAGCCATCCGGCAGTATACAGCAATGCTATGCATAACAGGTGCTTATATGTTCGAATATTTCCCATATCCGCTTTCTGATTTTGCCTATTGTAGCACTTCAATTGCACGCTGTAAGTCCTTGTCGTGCTTTATCATATACTCCGAACGTCCCTGCTGATAGTAGTACCGCTCAATGATCTCAGCCTCCAGGAGTTCAATCACATCTGCCTTATGACGGCTGATAGCCTCGCGGAACGAGGGACGCAACTGCGGTTCGAAGGCTTTCAGTCCGGCTATTGTGGCTGAATCCAGATCTTCATGTTGCGCCATTTCCAGCATGTCGTTGAAATACTTGCTGGTCTCCGTCTCGTAGGTAAAACCTTCCTCATCCAGAAATACACAGAAATCCTCGATATCTTCGTCGGTCAGTGCAAACTCGTTTACCGGTGCTATCGTCTCATGTTGGGCACGATAGCGCGTCGCATAATCGAAGAACAGTTGTTTGGAGTACAGCGTATAACTGATATCCACTTTACGCGTGCTGTCGGCAATCACCACATCCGGCAGTATGCCGCCTGTGGTATCTTTCTCTGCCTTACCTTGATGTTTGCTGTAGTCTATAGCCTGAATGCATCGCCCGGATGGCAGGTAATACTTGGCTGTAGTCAGTTTGATATATCCGTCGTATGCCACTGCACGCACACTTTGCACCAAACCTTTGCCAAACGTACGCTCGCCAATCAGTGTGGCACGCTTCAGATCCTGCATACTGCCTGCTACAATCTCTGAGGCGGAAGCACTGTTGTGATTAACCATAATCGCGATAGGCAAAGTGGGGTACGCTGCATCCTGCGTGGTACTGTATGTGCGTTGCGATTGTTTGATACGCCCGCGGGTAGATACAACGGTCTGCCCCTTGCCTACAAACAGGTTGACAATCTTCACCGCTTCATCGATGATACCGCCGCCGTTGTCACGCAGATCAAACACCAGTGCTTTGGCTCCGTGGTTCTGCACCAGATCATCAAGCGCCTTGCGTACTTCGTCGGCAGAGTGCTCGGTAAACTCGTTGAAAGCGATATATGCAATCTTGTCGTTGAGCATGCCATAGTACGACACAGGCGGCAATTTTATCTCCTCGCGCTCAATCACTACTTCCAGCGGTTCGGGTTCACCGTAACGCTGTACTTTCACGGTCAGCTTGGTGTGAGGTATACCGCGCAAAGCGTCACTTACTTCGGATACGGTTTTGTTGGTCATTTTTTTGCCGTCAATCTCCAGTATGCGGTCGCCGGCTCGCAAACCGGCTTTCTGCGCAGGCTTGCCCTCGTACGGCTCGGATATGATAATGTATTTGCCGGCTTTCTTTTTGTCTTTCTTGTTTGCTTTTGTGCTATCCGTGCGTTCTTCACGCTGCTGGATGATTGCACCTACGCCGCCGTACTTGCCTGTAGTCATCATACGCAACTCGCGATCCTTGTCTTTCGGATAATACACGGTGTACGGATCCACCTGGCGTAACATCTGATTGATAGCAGTTTCAGTCATCTTTTCGTAGGGCAGGGTATCCACGTAACTGATGTCCAACTGGCGCAGCACATCGTTGAACACTACGATAGATTTCTCTGCACGTGCCGATTTGCTTTGTGCAAATACAGAACATGTTGCTCCGAAAATGCAAATCAGAGAGAATAATATTTTGTTAGTCGTATTCATAATCGGCTTGTATCTTTGGGCAGGCTAAACCTGCGGTCTGTTTTCTTTTAGCGTTGCGGTTTTGCCTGTAAGGCACTGGTATCTGCACCATGTTTCTTCAGGTCGCGTACCAGCGATGAACTGACAAATCCCAATTCAGGATGGGAGAACAGCACCACGGTCTCTATGCCTGCCAACGCACGGTTGGCATCAGCCATCTGGCGCTCGTATTCAAAATCCAGAGCCGTACGTACACCGCGCAGCAAGGCACATGCGCCGATCTCGCGTGCAAAATCCACTGTCAGCGAGTGGTACACCTCAACCCGTACACGAGGCTCATCTTTGTAAACATCGTGTATTGCCTGTAAGCGCTCATGTATATCTGCAGAAGGCTTATCCTGATTCTCGCCGATGGCTATCACCACCTCGTCAAACAATTCCAGCCCACGCTTCACTATATCTGCATGACCTACCGTGAACGGATTAAAACTTCCGGCAAAAAGTGCTTTCCTCATATTGCTTTGTTGTGATTTTCTACAGGTTTGGCGTACATCTCATGCATTTTCTGCATCAGGAACACCTCATCTTTGTTCGGCAGATTGATCTTTTGCAATTGCCCTTGCAGGTATTGCTCAAATTTCTCGCCGCGTTCATATACTTCGTATGCCTGATGAATATGCTTGTCGATTATATTTCCTACGAGCTGAATCTGCTCGTTGCGAGGCAGTTGGAGCACTTCCGGCTGTTCGGCTATCAGTTTGTCTATCTTCGGATTGATACTTGGTGTCAGACGATAAACGACACGACCTTTTTGTCCCTCTATGCCCACTTTCATGCTGATCAGATCATCTCTGCGGCTCTTTTTCCAGTTAGGGTTATCGCGAACGAGTTGCATCTCACGCGCCTTCAGATAATCGCAAGGGTCATACTCGTAGTTGATTGATACGGGGCAGAAGTTCAGTTGCTTGACGGCTTCAAAAAAATCCTCGCTTTCCAATGTAAGCATCTTTAGCACGCCGGGTTGCGTCACATCGTTGCTGTCCTTGGCGCGACCTTGACGCTGAGCGAGCCATATTGATTTGCCTTTGCGGCGCAACATCTGGATATATTCCGACAGCAGTTGCGAATGCGCCAGTTGCTCGCGAGGCGACACATTGCGTATCACCACGAAACACCGTTGACTGCGCACCAGCGGTTCTATCCACCATTTGCCGAACAGGTTGTTGCCTATGCCTATGTACGGACGGATGAAATAGCGCATCCTGAGCAGTTTGCTCAACCACGCCGAGTCCATACATATATCCCGATGGTTTGTAATAAAGAACGCGCCATGCTTGATATCCTGTTCAATCTGCTTGCGGTCGCCAAGATAGGCCAGTTCGACTGACGTAGCCGTCTTGCATTCCATACGTTTCAGGATTGGGACAGCAAGTATAACATCCGTTACAGCCTGCAACCATTCGGTGTGATATGCCCGTATTTGTTTGTATTTATCCATAATATCTATATTCTGTCAGCACAGCGGTCTTTATTCTGTCAGCGCAGCGGTCTTTATTCTGCCAGCGCAGCGGTCTATATTCTGTCAGCGTAGCGGTCTATATTCTGTCAGCGCAGC
>CALZOG010000072.1 GCA_945827635.1 uncultured Bacteroidales bacterium | reverse complement strand
ACCTCTCTTGGATTTCGCTCTTCATCTCCATTGCTCCGTCGTTGGGATTCTTGGGTACCATCATCGGTATGATTGCAGCATTCGATAAGATTCAACAGGTAGGTGATATCTCGGCTACGGTTGTTGCCGGTGGTATCAAGGTCGCTCTGTTGACCACCTTGCTCGGTTTGATCATCGCCGTTATTCTCCAGTTGTTCTACAATTACATCCTCAGCCTCATCGAGGGTCTGGTTAACGAGATGGAAGACAGCTCGATCAGCCTGCTCGATATCGTAGTTGCATACGACAAGAAACAGAAGTAATCGGCATAACTGCTCACAAACGTTTAACCTATTAAAAGAGTAAGTTATGAAGAACTATAAATTGATTCCAAAGATTACATTGTGGACATTGCTGGCTTTGGGTATCGCAGTTATTGCTGCGTTCTTCCTGGGCGGTTCACAAGGTACCTTGGAGGTTGCAGGTGATTTCCTGAACATCCCCAAGTTTACCGATCTGTTCCTGACATGGATCTATATCCTGTTCGGCCTGGCTGTGCTGATTACGCTGTGCGTAATGGTAGTAAAACTCGGCAGTGACTTCAAGTACAATCCCAAACGTGCCATCCGCAGCTTGTGCGTAGTGGCAGGTGCAGTAGTGCTGTGCATTGTATGCTGGATGCTGGGTAGTCCTGAGGAGATTAAGATCATCGGCTACGAAGGAACTGACAACGTAGGTTTCTGGGCACAGATGGCTGACGCTGTAATGTACCTGTGCTACATCCTGTTTGCCGCCACGATCATTACGATGATTTGGGGCGCAATTGCAACTCGTACACGTAAATAAACAATGAACAATTATGGCTAAGAAAGTCCCACAGATTAACGCCAGTTCCATGGCTGACATCTCATTCTTGCTGCTCATCTTCTTCTTGGTGACCACATCAATGGATGTCAATCAGGGTCTGACACGTCGTCTGCCTGCGCCTATCCCACCCGATCAGAAGATCGAGGATACGGATATCAACAAGCGTAACCTGTTGGTTGTAAAGATCAACTCTGTCAACCAATTGATGGTACAAGGCCAGGAGATGAGCGTCAAGCAACTACGGGAGAAAGCCAAAGAGTTCATTGCCAATGTCAACGACGATGCCAACCTGCCGAAACTCTATGAAGAGGATTTCGGCGCACCGATTGGAGTCGTTAAGTATGCCAAGAATCACGTTATCTCCGTTCAAAACGACGTTGATACGCAGTATCAGGCATATCTCGATGTACAAAATGAACTCGTAGCGGCTTACAACGAGTTGCGTGACGAGTGCGCTCACAAGTATTTCCACAAGGCTTTCAACGAACTGGAGGAAGATCAGCAGAAGCAGATTCAGAAGATTTATCCCCAGAAGATTTCGGAGGCAGAGCCTAAAAACTATGGAGGGAACTAAGTATGGCAAAGATTCGCAGAAACGACAAACGCGAGATGCCGGCACTGAATACTTCTTCACTGCCTGATATCATCTTCATGCTGCTGTTCTTCTTCATGTCCGTAACGTCGATGAAGGAGGTGACCTACAAGGTACAGATCCAGAACCCGGCAGCTACAGAGCTCACCAAGCTTGAGAAGAAATCACTTGTTCGTTACATTTATGTTGGTACACCTACCAAGGAGTTCCAGAAGCAGTTCGGTTCAGAGACACGTATCCAACTGGACGACGCCTTTGCCGACAAGTCGGAGATTGCTGACTATATCATCAACGAGCGTTCGGCTATGAACGAGTCGGAACAAGGTTTGATGACCGTTAGCATCAAGGCTGACAAGGAAACCCGAATGGGTATCATTGCGGATATCAAGCAGGAACTGAGAAAGGCGTATGCCCTGAAGATCAGCTATGCTGCAACGCAACGTACGAACTACTAATCGTAACAAAAAGAGCCACTACATCGTGGCTCTTTTTGTATTCGTTTGTGTCGCTTTATCGGCTTGCAGCGGCAAGCAGGGGCATGTTGAGGTCATTGATCTAAGTGACAGTACCGAGTGGCGCGACGGTGACATTGCACTACGGTGCGGTTGGGGTATGGAGAGTCGTGCTGTAACTGCTAACGGGCGATCTGCGTACTCACACGTCGGACTGATACATTACGATAGCATCAACCGGATATGGGAGATTATTCACGCCGTGCCCGGAGAAGATGATCCTGAATACTTGAAAGCTGAGCCGCTGTCTGTATTCTACAACAAGGAGCGTGCAAAATGCGGAGCCTGGCTGCGTGTGGATTGCAGCGACAGTATAGCCCGGCAAGCCGTGCAGTATGCGCAGCGTAAGGTCAATGAACATATACTGTTTGACAACGATTACCTGTTGGAAGACACCACAAGACTCTACTGCACAGAACTGATATGGCATAGTTTCCTGATTAGCGGCATTGATGCATCAGGCGGGAACAGACATAGCGTTCCGCAGTTTATTTGTGCGGAAGAAGAGTGTATCTTCCCGAGCGACTTGGAAAAGAGTAAAACTACTCTATATGTCAAACCTTTTAAATTTAAATTATTATGAACAAACTAATTCGTTTAATGAGTGTTGCCCTTATGGCATTGTTTTTCGCAGCTTGTTCTTCCAATTCACCGGAAGCTACAGTTAAGTCCTATCTCAAGAACATCCAGAAAGGCGATTATGTTGCCGCTGTTGCGCTGATGGACATCGAGGACGAGAATGGGGAGTTTGCTGCCATGATGGAGGAAAAGGGCAAAAAGGTCATTGACCAGAAAGGCGGTATTGCATCGTTTGAAGTAGGCAAAGCCGAGATCTCGGAAGATGGCAAGAAGGCTAATGTTCCCTATACCATTACATTCGGCAACGGCGAAAAGAAAGACGACAAACAATGTGTGAAACTCGATGATGGCAAGTGGGTTATTGACGTTGACAAGTAACAGTCTCACCGATCATTCGCAGTTTTAGGCATACACGCCTATTAATAACAAAGCCGTGCTCTTCTATCTGAGGAGCACGGCTCTTATATGTAAAGCAAACAGGTTTCCGGCTTAGATTACACCACTGAAACCCATAAATGCCATAGCCAGAATACCGGCTGTGATCAGGGCGATAGGCGTACCCTCCATAGCCTTGGGTACATCATTGCGGCGGAGTTGCTCGCGCAGACCGGCAAAGAGTACCAGTGCAATAGCAAAACCAAGCGCGGTTGCCAGCGCAAACAACGTTCCGGTCAGCAAGTTGTGGTCAAGACCTTCCGGCAGTTTGTTCGTGCCGTTGGCTACGAGGATTGCTACACCCAGAATGCAGCAGTTCGTTGTGATAAGCGGCAGGAACACGCCCAGAGCCTGATACAACGACGGAGAGATCTTCTTCAGAATAATCTCAATCATCTGCACCAGCGTTGCGATGACAAGGATGAACAATATAGTCTGCAAAAAGCCCAAGCCGAAAGCGTCAAGCAACATTTGCAGCAGATATGTAACGATAGTGGCAAGTACCAGCACAAACGTCACTGCTGCACCCATACCCAGCGCGGTGTCGATCTTCTTGCTGACGCCCAGGAACGGGCAAATACCCAAGAACTGACTCAATACGATATTATTAACGAATATCGCTGATACAAATATTAAGAAGTATAACATAAGGCGATTTACGATTTAGTCATTTTCAATTCGTGTTATTTCTTCACATATTTCTGGAAGAGTCCCATCAGCAATCCGAGAACGATAAACGCGCCCGGTGCGAGCACAAAGAGCAACATTCCGTAGCTGTCCGGGAAGATATTCAGCCCGAAGCATGAACCTGTACCGATCAACTCGCGTATGCAACCGATAATGGTAAGCGAAAGGGTGAATCCCAAGCCCATACCTATACCGTCCAACGCGGATAGTCCAACACTGTTCTTCGCTGCAAAAGCCTCAGCACGGCCAAGTACGATACAGTTAACTACAATCAGCGGGATAAACAAGCCCAACACATCGTAGATAGCCGGTGTGTAAGCCTTCATCAGCATTTCAACAATCGTTACAAAGGTAGCAATTACCACAATGAATGCGGGGATACGCACTTTGTCAGGGATAAGGTTCTTCAGCAGTGAGATTACAACGTTTGAGCACACGAGCACAAACATCGTTGCCAATCCCATCGACATACCGTTGATAGCAGAAGTGGTAGTGGCCAGCGTAGGGCACATACCCAACACCAAGGCGAAAGTAGGATTCTCCTTGAATATGCCGTTCAGCAATGTTTTCGATGAATTATTCATAGCAATACTATTATTCGGGTGAAACATTCGGGTTTGGCTCTGCAGTAACCTCTTCGGCTTGATTTTCGAGCTCGACATTTTGCTCAGCCTCCGGTGCAGGCAGTTGTTTGGTGGAACCGCTCGCAGCATCTTGTCCATGCAATGTCGCATAAGCTGCATTCACTGCCGTAAGGAACGCACGCGAGGATATTGTAGCAGCCGTGATAGCATCTACATCTCCACCGTCCTTGCTCACTTTCATGGCTCCGTCGGCTATACGGCCGATGATGTTTTGTCCGGGTTTGTCGGCATTCTTGAACCACTCAACGATATGCGTACCTAATCCCGGGGTCTCTGTCTGCTCGAGGATAGCGTAATCTACGATCTTGCTTTCTGCATCGAAGCCGACCATCAGTTTGATCTTGCCACCGAAGCCGTCGGTCTCTGTTTGTACGGCAGCACCTACAAACTGCTCGTCTGCATCGTAAGCACGATAGATAACCAACCCGTTAACCTCATCGGCATCCGCAACACGGGCGTGTGCAGGCAGAACAGCGGATATGGCAGCCTGTTTCTGCGCTTCTTTCTGGGCATTGATGGTCTCCTCTGTCAGCATGTTCACACCGGCAAGAGCTGCCGCTGCTACCACGGTAATGCACGTGAGAGAGAGCATCATATTTTTGAGAGTACTTTCTAACTTCTTCATAACTGTACCTATTTTATTTCTTAACCACTTCGCCGAAACGCTTCGGACCTACGTAGGCGTCCAACAATGGTACACAAGCGTTCATGATCAGGATAGCAAACGACATACCTTCGGGATACGAACCCCAGGTACGGATCACTACAACTATCACGCCTATGCCTATACCGTAAATAATCTTTCCCCAAGCAGCCATCGGGCTGGTCACATAGTCCGTTGCCATAAAGATAGCACCCAACATGATACCGCCGGTGAGCAAGTGAGTCAACGGACCCGATCCTATACCGAACGCACTCAGGATAGCTGAGAACACAGCCACTGTACCAAGGATGGATACAGGTATATGCCAACTGATCACGCGGGTGCACAACAGGAATATACCGCCAATGAGCAGAGCCAAAGCACTGATCTCACCCATCGAGCCGCCCATGATATGATCAGGCACGCAACTGAGGAATGAGTCAAGCCAACTGTCCAGTTCAAACTGCTGGTGTCCGGCTACAGCCTGCTTCATGTACGACAATGGTGTGGCGGCTGTCTCGGCATCAAGATACTTCGTCGCAAATCCCTTGGCTACAGGCCATGTGGTCATGGCTGCCGGGAACGAGATAAGCAGGAACACGCGTCCTACCAGCGCGGGGTTGAACACGTTCTGTCCCAACCCGCCGAACACCATCTTGCCTATGCCAATCGCAAACACACTACCCAGAACAACCATCCACCAGGGCAAGTTGCTCGGCAGGTTCATTGCCAACAGCAGGCCGGTCAACACGGCGCTCAAGTCCAGCAACGACGGTTCGCGCTTGAGCATGTATTTCGTTATACACCACTCGGTTAGCACGCATGCTACGATGCTGATGCAGGTGGTGATAAGGGCTCCCCAGCCAAAGGCTATCACGCTGACTACAAAAGCAGGCAGCAACGCCAAAATGACCAGAAGCATGTTTTTCTGCACACTGTCTCCGCTATGTACGTGCGGAGCGGCAGAGGTAATTAATTGAGCCATATTCTTAATCTTCAAATTATCAAATCTTCAAATCTTCAAATAACCGAAGGCATGCAAATCATTTCTTCGCTGCAGCCTGACGTTCGCGGATCATTGCGCCTACCTTGCCTTTGCCGAGACGTATACCGTCAAGCAGCGGACGATGAGCCGGACAGGTGAATACGCACGAACCGCAATCGATGCAATCCATTACGCGGTGTTTCTCCATTCCCTCCCATTCTTCACCTTTCGCCATGCTCGACAGCAGGTAAGGCTCCAGGCCCATCGGGCACGCATCCACGCACTTGGCGCAACGGATACACGGCGAAGGATTCGGACGATAGCACTCATCCTCAGGCATGAACAGCAAGGCGCTCATACGCTTGTTCGCAGGCATCGTGTCGATGTTCGACATCGAGCGGCCCATCATCGGACCACCGGCAATAACCTCGCCTGTGCCTGCCGGCAAACCGCCTACCATCTCTACGAGTTGCGAAGTCGGCGTTCCGAAGCGGACAAGGTAGTTACCCGGCTTGGATACGTTCTTTCCGGTGATGGTCATTACGCGGGAGATGAGCGGCTTGTTCTTCTGAACAGCCTCGTATATGGCATACAGCGTAGCCACATTATCTACCACCGCACCCGTCTCTATAGGCAGCGCACCTGACGGTACCTGACGACCGATGCATGCGTCTATCAGTTGCTTCTCGCCACCTTGAGGATACTTGACTTTCAGCGCACGAACCTCTATACCCAGAACCTTGGATACCAGATCTTGCATGTGCTCGATGGCGTCAGGTTTGTTCGCCTCTATTCCTATTATCGCGCGCGTTACGCCCAACGCTTTCATCACAATACGAATACCTACAATGATCTCCTCGCCATGCTCAAGCATCAACTGGTGGTCGTTGGTCAGGTACGGCTCGCACTCTACTCCGTTGACAATCAGCACTTCGGCTTTCTTGCCCGGAGGAGGCATCAGCTTGACATGCGTCGGGAAGCACGCACCGCCCAGACCTACTATACCTGCATCTTGAATCTTCTGGATGATCTCTTTCGGCTCGAGTGTGCACTCATGAACGAGACCTTTCGAGCGGTCAATCTCCGGCAGCCACTCGTCACCTTCCACATCAATGTAAATTGCCGGTGCAGGCTGACCCTGACAGTCAAGCACGTTGTCAATCTTTGCTACCGTGCCGCTTACCGACGAGTGAACGGGAGCGCTGACAAATCCTCCGGCCTTGGCGAGCAATGTGCCTACTTTCACCTTGTCACCTACCGCTACCACAGGCTGCGCCGGAGCGCCAATATGCTGCGAAAGCAAGATTACCGCCTGCTTGGGCAACGGAGCCTCTACGATAGGCTTATGCGCGGAGTACGATTTGTTGTCATGCGGATGAACTCCGCCTATACAAAATGTATTCTTCATAACATTCTTCAAATTTTCAAATCTTCAAATTTTCAAATCATCAAATCTTCATTAGGCTCGCTGAGCATTTTACGCCAGATGACCTAACAGATTTGGGAATACGGCACGAGGTGTCGGCAGCGATTTGATGATCTCTGCGCACTTCGGGTCGCTTACCAGCACATCCGGAGCACCGAGTGCTACCGCACGTTGCGGTGTGAACGCACCTGCTGCAGCCTCCTGAGCAGGAGCTTCGGCCTCAGCCGCAGGCACAAGGATGGCAGCCACCTGCTCCATTACAGGCTCACCGCCTACGGGACAACTCAATCCCTGAATCGAACCTGCCTTGACACAAGCCTCAGCAAAGTTTCGGCAACCGGCAAAACCGCAGCCGCCGCAGTTGGCACCAGGCAACACGGCCTGTACCAAATCGATCCGCGGATCCTCTTCCACCGCAAACTTACGAGCCACCACATACAACAGGACAGATGAGATGAGTCCTGTCAGTCCTAAAACGAGTAGTGATAAAAGTATTGACATATCAGATTTAATTATTTATTCTTGTTATTCTAATTTTCTCGCCCAGAAGGTGAACTTCCGCTGCAACTTGTCGCGAAACAGCCGCAGCACTACGTAATACACCGCCACGCTCACCAGGGCAGCTGTGCCGGACTTCGCCTCGCTCCAACCCAGGTAATCAAACGCCGCCACAAATACTACCAGCAGCACAAACGGCACCACATACGCCAGACATACTGCCAACCAACCGGCACGCTCGCGCACAAGCACTTCCACCTCTTCGCCTACATGCAGCGGTTCGACCATACGCGCCTCTATGAGCTTGTCACGACTCTCCGACGCCATGCACATACCAGCAGCATGACAAGCTGCACAGGCACTCGTCTGGGCAATTCGCACTATCGCCAAATCGCCCTCTATACGCTCGACTACACCGTTATGTCGGATGGCTTCTTCCAAAACGACACAAAGTTACAAAAAAAAAATGATATTTCCAAATCTTTATTAAAAATCATTTGCATATAAGGGCAAAATGTAAACACCGACTAACATTTTCGAAAAAGTTACAACATTTGCTGCGAATTTGACGCAAATATTTGCAAATACAAAATTATTTTTGTACCTTTGCGCCCGCTTTTCGCAACAATGACAACTGAAATGGCACAACGCAACGACATACAACTCCACCTCAACGAGTTGGAACAGGGCAAGCACCATTTCTCTTTCCGTTTGGACGACCTGTTTATTCAGGGCTTGCCGGCAAACTACGGAGTTGAAAAGAGCGAGATCACAGGCTGCATGATTGATGCCGAAGCCGATCTCAACCTGCGCGAAAACGACTACAGCCTGCACATCGCGGCGAAAGGCAGCGTGCAACTTGTTTGCGACCGTTGCCTCGCTACTATGAGCTACCCCGTTGATGTAGCAGACGACATTTGGCCCGACGAGGACGAACAAGCCACTGACACACTCGACCTCGCATGGCTCACATACGAAATGATAATTATCAATCTTCCGCTCGTGCACAGTCACCCGGATGGTGAATGCAATCCCGATATGCAACCGCTTCTCCACGCATACGGGGTCGACGCCAAAAACAGCGACGACTGACAAGCACACCCGAAGCACAGCGAAAGCCCGAATTGATCTAATTATAAACAAACCATACGGCGAAGCAAATCCTTCGACCGATGGAATTAAAAATTGTAAATGATTAAATTGTAAATAATTATGGCACATCCTAAAAGAAGACAATCACACACCCGCCAAGCCAAGCGCCGTACTCATGACGTGGCAAAGATGCCTGCACTGGCCATCTGCCCCAACTGCGGTGCGCACTACATCTACCACACCGTATGCCCCAGCTGTGGCTACTACCGTGGCAAACTGGCGGTTGAGCAGGCTGCTGAATAACGCCGGCTGAAGTTGACGAGAGGGCGACAGTTCGTCCTCTCGTTAACTCGATTTAACTACCATTACACCTACAACCTACAAGCTGTCAGCAATCAGGCGCAGCTACCCGATTCGGTGACAGCCCACCAATAACTTTCTTACACAAATAGTATGTACGACAACAACAGGTCGAACGACAATCGAAGACCAGCGTTCCGTCCGGATGCGAATCCCGGCGACTACGCCAGCAACACACAACGTGCGCCACGTCAGCGCACACGAATAGTCCGTAACGGTGGATCGGTTTACAGCCGTCCAGCGGACGCATACGCACCTAATAGTGAACAACACTACTCGCGCACATCAGCGGATGGAGCACGCGTACAACGTGCTGCCAATAGCTACCAGCGCCCCGGTAGTAACTACCAGCGTACTGCCGGCAACAGCCAGGCATACGGCAGCAACCGGCCGCAACAACGCAACAACCGAAACGCGCAACCAAAGCACCACAGCAGCGTGTACTCACAGCGCAAACAAGTGGAGTACCGCGAGCGATACGAGGATCCGACTAAACCCATCCGTCTGAACAAGTACCTCGCCAACGCCGGCTTCTGCAGCCGACGCGAAGCGGACGACTTCATCCAGGCTGGCGTGGTTACAGTCAATGGAGAGGTAGTGGACAGCCTCGGAGCTAAAGTGCTGCCTACCGACAAGGTAATGTTCCACCACCAGCCGGTCAAACGCGAGCGTAAAGTATATATACTCCTCAACAAACCCAAGAACTGCGTCACTACAACCGACGATCCCGAGGAGCGCCGAACAGTCATGGATATTGTCAAGAACGCCTGCTCCGAACGCATCTACCCCGTGGGACGTCTCGACCGCAACACAACAGGAGTGCTGCTGCTCACTAACGACGGTGACCTCGCTGCCAAACTGACTCACCCCAAGTTCGGCAAGAAGAAGATCTACGCCGTAGTTCTTGACCGCGACCTGGAAGAGGAGGACGAAGTAACGATCCGCCACGGTATAACTCTGGACGACGAAGAGATTATCCCCGATGCTCTGGAGTTCACCGACAAGGACCGCAAGCACATCGGGCTGGAGATTCACTCCGGACAGAACCGTGTTGTGCGCCGCATATTTGAGAAAGTGGGATACAAGGTCGTCACGCTCGACCGCGTAAGTTTCGCCGGACTGACTAAGCGCAACGTTCCGCGCGGACGTTACCGCTTCCTCACAGAGCGAGAAGTAGCCATGCTACAAATGGGTGCTTTCGAATAATAGGACTGGTGCTTTCGAATAACAGGACTGGTGTTTTCGAATAACAGGACTGGTGCTTTCGAATAATTAGGACTGGTGCTTTCGAATAATTAGGACTGGTGCTTTCGAACGAAGATTTCACTTTCTTGGCAAAAAAGTCTCAAATATCCGCATATTTGGGATTTTTTTGCACTTTCAAATCATCTTTGGAGCATTTTCGATGCATTATCGGTCCATTATCGAGGGCTTATCGCATCCTACAGCTACTTATATATACTACGTATATATCCCGTGATTTTGAATCGATACATTAAAACACGTTGCTATGAATTGCAAGATTGACCCTATCTTATACGATTTTTTCCTCACTCTCAAGCAAACACTCGGAGCGGAGATTGTCCATAGGCGCAAACGCATTTCGCAAACTTGTATCGAAATAATCTTCAACAACGATTTGCTTCCCGCTCCTTCCGGACGTCTGAACTCACTCCGCGATGCAGAAAGATGCGGATTCTGGATCATCTGCCGCAAGCAAACCAAACACGGACACACCATCTACAAAGGCCGACGTGTCTTCCAACTATTTCTTTCACCCGTTCACCCCAAGAAACGGCGCGAAAAAGTTATGCGCATAATCGCGCGCAAGACCGCAACACCTCTCGCAGCTGCTATAACGGCATAACTCCTGTCGAACACCTTTTTACCGGCATATACCGGGCACGCTCACTCGCTTTGCAAGAGACAAATTTGTGCTGATTGTGCCAAAAATAAAAAAAAATGACAAAAAACTTGCAATTGTCATTTTTTTTTCGTAACTTTGTGGCGGATTTTGTGCGTGGTGCGCCAAGCGCGCGCGAACATGCACAAAACATATAAAAACCTGTTGGCGGAATTAAAAAAAGTGTTCTTTGATTAATTTTTTTAACAAAAAAGTTGCACATTTCGCTGATTTTTAGTAACTTTGTAGTGTGTTAATCAACAAAGTTAAACAACTAAAACATCATCGTCATGCGCAACTTGGCTGCA
>CALZOG010000071.1 GCA_945827635.1 uncultured Bacteroidales bacterium | reverse complement strand
GGATGTAGAACTGAGGACGATAGTGGTTGTGGAACGGAGTGTGACGGCCACCTTCTTCCTTCTTCAGGATATATACAGAAGCCTTGAACTCGCTGTAAGGTTTAACTACACCCGGGTGGGTAAGTACCATACCACGACGAACTTCGTCTTTGTCAATACCACGGAGCAGCAGACCTACGTTATCACCTGCCTCACCCTGGTCGAGCAACTTACGGAACATCTCAACACCGGTAACAACAGACTTACGTCCTTCGCTACCCAGACCGATGAGCTGAACCTCGTCACCTACCTTAACAACGCCGGTCTCGATACGACCTGTAGCAACAGTACCACGACCGGTGATCGAGAATACGTCCTCAACAGGCATCAGGAACGGTTTGTCAACGGCACGTGTCGGCAGCTGGATCCAGTTGTCGCAAGCCTCCATAAGCTCCATTACCTTATCCTCCCACTCAGGAACACCATTCAGTGCGCCAAGAGCAGAACCGCGGATTACAGGAGTGTTGTCGCCATCGAAATCGTAGAACGACAGAAGCTCACGCATCTCCATCTCTACGAGGTCGAGCATCTCGGGATCGTCCACGAGGTCGCACTTGTTCATAAATACAACCAGACGCGGAACGTTTACTTGGCGAGCCAACAGGATGTGCTCACGAGTCTGAGGCATCGGGCCGTCAGTAGCAGCTACAACGATGATAGCACCGTCCATCTGGGCAGCACCGGTAACCATGTTCTTTACATAGTCGGCGTGACCCGGGCAGTCAACGTGAGCATAGTGACGGTTAGCCGTCTGATACTCTACGTGAGCGGTGTTGATAGTGATACCACGCTCTTTCTCCTCAGGAGCGTTATCAATCTGATCGAAGCTCTTAACCTCAGAGAGGCCCTTCTTTGAAAGAACCAACGTAATAGCAGCCGTCAGGGTTGTTTTTCCGTGGTCAACGTGACCGATAGTACCGATGTTAACGTGCGGTTTCGAACGGTCAAATTTTTCTTTTGCCATAGTAATTACTTTTTATTAACGTTAATAATTGTTATTGGTTTTCTTTCACAAAAAATAAAGGACTCAAGGCATGCGCCCCTTTTGTCCTTTTGAGCTGATGGCGGGAGTTGAACCCGCGACCTCATCCTTACCAAGGATGCGCTCTACCACTGAGCTACATTAGCAACGCTTTAGCTATCGGGGCCTCAGCAATGGAGCGGAAAACGGGACTCAAACCCGCGACCCCCAGCTTGGAAGGCTAGTGCTCTATCGACTGAGCTATTTCCGCAATTCCGCGAAACGCGAGACCTTCACATCTCCTCCGCGTTAGCGGTTTCTTTGTGTGGGTGCGGATGGATTCGAACCACCGAAGCTGAAAAGCAGCAGATTTACAGTCTGCCCCATTTGGCCACTCTGGAACACACCCTTGTTTGAATCATCAATTCAATGAACTCACTTTCTCTTTGCCCTTCTTCCTTTCCAAAGCAAAAACTTCGCAGAACGTTTTTGTTTTGAGAGCCGAAGCATCGGTCGCTTTATTGCGCTTGCGCAATCTGCGCGATCCGATTGCTGAAGGCGAAGATGAGCCTCTTGTCGGACTCGAACCAACGACCGCTTGATTACAAATCGAGTGCTCTACCAACTGAGCTAAAGAGGCGATTGTTTCAGCAGCCAGATTGACGTTTGGCGCGAAAGCGGATGCAAAGGTACAACATTTTTTTCATTCACGCAAATTATTTCCGCAAAAACCGCCTGACGATTTGCAAATTTGGCAAATCTGCTATCTTGTGCTTACATTTTTGCACAACGCAACAGGTTTATTGCACACGACACCCATCATCTTCACCGCTGATACTCTATTATACGCGCGCGCATTTATACATTAAATAATAAACGTGCAGAATATAAAAAATGGGCAGGATAATCGGGGTTTTATCGAGGGCTTATCGATCCATTATCGGGGGTAATCATAGTCTGTCCCAGCATATCATAACTCCTGCCGTCCGGCAAAAGAATATACAATCTGCCGTCGCGAACCAGCTTGCGGCACTCCGTAGCACCCGCAGGCTGAACAATCTCCTGCACTCCGGTCAAAGACCCGCATAGTTCCGTTACTGCTTCACTTGCTTTTATACTGCCTTTGTTCGCGCCTGAATAGAGGTATTGGTCCTTATACACCAGATCCTGTGTCTGGTTGCCGCTGCCGTCGTTCCAGATGATCATCCACGAGTTGTCAGGCTCACCGGCTGATTCGGGAATAGCGAACTTATAGTTGTCGTCACCTAACGCCTGCGCCTTTTGTCCCGGCCAGCCGCCGCATACCTGCACAGTCTTGCCGGTGCCCGTATGCCAGATATAGCAGTAAATAGTCGCACCGAAGTCACTTGACTTATGCAGGAACGCCGCATGCTCATCCGCGTTACTTAGACACGGTGCTATTGGCTCAATCGGTGTCGAACCGCCGCCACTCGGATCATCCGTCAACTCCATCTCCGTGCCGTCCCAGACCGGCGTAGGAATAGACGCTGCCGTGGTGGAATAGATATACTTGCCGTCCTTTCCAATCTTGCCGGGAGCTGGCGTCTTGTCGGTCGTCAGCACATACACGCGCAGATTACCCTTGCCGCTGCAGCTCACATTCAGCTTGCCGTCCGTCACCACTTTCGTATCGCCTGTCACACAGTCAGTATAGGTGCCGTTGAGTATGCCGGTGAACGTGCCGTTGCCGGATATACATACCAAGGCATAACTGTCAGTCGTCGCATCGGTATAACGGCGCTTGAACGCAAACGAACCCGAACAGCCTTCAACCGAATATTGCCCTTTGCGTAATGCCGGCACAGCCATACGTATCAAACTCAGCCGCTGGATATGTTGCGCCAGCGGATGCGACAGCGAGACGGCCATGTTCCCCGTGGCAGAGTTATACTCCGCAAAATCCGTCGTGCATATGTCACCTTTGATATATCCGCCGAAATAGGCGCGCCCTGACTCTTGCAGGGCAATGTTCGTGCCCTTATCAATCAATTTCCCCTTCTGAAACTCTACTTCCGAGCCATAATATACACAAGGTATTCCGCGGTGGGTGAACATCAGACTCAGGTTCTCCGCCCATGTGTCTTGTGATCCGCTGAAGCGTTTCTCCTGCGGAGCATGGTCGGGCGCGTAGTCGTGCGAATCGACATACACAACGTTCCAACTGGCATCGTTGTAATACTTGTCGTTCGACGGTTTGGCTATATGCCACGCTTCTTTGGCGGTGGTGAAGTTCCAATGTTCGGTAAAATCAATCACGTGCAACCCGGACGCTTGCGAGTAGTCGGGCGTATGATAACTGTTGCCGTTGAGCAACGCGTTTTGCGAGGTGCGTTGCGTACTCAGCCCGCCGCTATCGTCCTGACCTTGCTGCCAGCACGACGCCCAGTTGGCGTGAGAGGTGCACACCGAGCCTTCCATCTCCACCAGATTATCCCAACTCGACGCACCGCTGTCCCAGGCATAGTCGCGGTTCTCCGCCCACGTGTAGTAGAACGGACTCAGGCAAGACTGACCGCGGTAAAGAATATCGCTGTAACGCGCACAAACCTCCGCAAACATATAGAACGGCGTGCCGCCGCGTTTGTCCGCTGCTTCTGCTCCGGCGGCTGCAAAAGCAGGAACAAAAGCCTTGTTGAACGTCAGGCGGGGTATATGTCCGCCGGTATCAATGCGGAAACCGTCCACACCCATCCGGATGAACGTCGAGTAGCATTGTATAAGGTAGTTATATACTGCCGGATTCTCGGTATTCAGATCCACACAGTCGCCGGCAATCTGCGCAAACCAGCGATTGGGTTCATCCCAGTTGAAGTTGCCGTAGTGGTGCCAGTAGTTGTGCGAATCGTAGTTTTTCTTTTGTCCTTTCTCGTCCGACGAGTTTTTCATCTTCGACAGTCGTGCCGCGTATTGACGTCCACCGTCCAGATCGGCATAGTTGTCCGGCAGCAAACCGCCTTCCGATACTGTCTGCGGAATCATACATTCGTCCAACGCACTCTGGTCGGCACTGTTGTCACGTTCAAACAACTTGCACAGGTTAGCCTCGCCGAAGTTACCCGTGTGGTTGAGCACAATATCCAGAATGATCTTCATTCCGCGCTTGTGTACCTCGTCAATCAATGTCTGGAACTGCACGTCTTCCGACTCGTAGCGATGATCCACTTGCGAAAAATCCATGGCGTGGTAACCGTGATAATCATATCCCGAAGCGTTCTGCACCACAGGCGTTATCCATATTGCTGTGAATCCCAATGCTTTGATATAATCGAGTTTCTCTATCAATCCCTTGAAGTCGCCGCGCCATGCAGGATCGCCTGCGTTCGCCGCCTGGTTGTCCCAGCACTGGGTATTGTTCGTCGGATCACCGTCATAGAAACGCGTGGTGATAACGAAATAGATCTGCTCGTCGCGAAAATCTGTACGTGACGGAAACAACGTGGTTGCCATTGCCGGCAACACTGCCAGCAGACAAAGGAGTATGAGTGTCGTGTTTTTCATTGTAAACAAGGTATTATTGGTTAAACAGTATCTTTTTTCATTGTTGTCATATTCTTATTTCGACCTCGGGTGAGCGGCTTTGTATGCTTGCTGGATCTGCTCAAACGTGGTGTGGGTATAGACCTGCGTAGCGGAGAGGCTGGCGTGCCCGAGCAGGGTCTGAATAGTGCGTATATCCGCGCCGTTGTTGAGCATTGTGGTGGCGAACGTGTGGCGTAGCACGTGCGGCGAGTGTTTCTTCAGCGTGGATACCTCACCCATCCTACGTCTGACCATCCTATACACGGCGTTTGCGTCCATCGCACCTGTACTGCCGTCGCGGTGTATGGCGGTCAGCAGCCGGTGGTCGGGCGACTCAAAACCCTGCCTAACCTCCATGTACGCCTTGATCGCGTCAATCAGCCGCGCGCCTATGGGTACTATTCGTTCTTTCCTGCGCTTGCCGAACACGCGTATCTGACCTGCTGCAAGGTCGATATCTCCGTCTGTCAACCCGACCAGTTCCGCTCGACGCATACCCGTTTGGTACAGCAGCGAGATGATCAGGTTGTCGCGCGTCAGTTCATATACCTCGCGCGGCGAAGCCTCGCCGTCCGGCTGGTGCATCAGCTCGTCCAACTCGCGTTCGCCTATGGCTTGCTCGCGTTCCATCTCGCTCTCGCGGAAGAACACCGGCAGCGGCTGGTCGGTCTTCGGTGCTATCACGCCTTGCGTTATATCCCGCTTCACCCATCCCTGCCGGAGCAGATACTTATAGAAAGAGCGAAGCGCCGACAACCTGCGCTTGACAGTACGTGGCGACAGATCGTTGTCCAGCATATCAACCATCCAAGTCTTGACATCCGTGGTATCCGCCTGCGAGGGATCGAACTGCTCCTCACCACCCAGCATTTCGGCAAACGCACGCAAGTCGTCGCCATACTCGCTCACCGTGCGAAGCGAATAACGGCGTTCGTACTGCAGATAGTCGAGAAAACGCTGGATCATATATCTTTGCCCTGGGTGTCTGCAGGCTCAAAGGGGAACAGACCGAACAGTTCGGCATCGATGCGGTCAACCACTTGCTGGAAGTCTGCAGGGTTATCGCCGAACTTGATCTTGTCACCGTCCACAATCAGCAGTTTGCCCTTGTAGTCCTTTATCCAATCTTCGTACAGGTCGTTCAGACCTTGCAGATAATCGATTCGGATACTTGCCTCGTACCGGCGGCCGCGTTTCTGAATCTGTTGAACGAGTGTCGGCACCGAGGCACGTACATAGATCATCAGATCCGGGTTGCGGATCAGCGAGGTCATAAGGTTGAACAGGTCGGTGTAGTTGTCAAAATCCCTGTCGGACATGAATCCCTGCCTGTGCAGGTTGGGCGCAAAGATACGCGCGTCCTCATAAATCGTACGGTCCTGAATGACGTACTTGTCGGAGTTCAGGATATCCACTACATCCTTGAAACGCTTGTTCAGGAAGTATATCTGCAGATTGAACGACCACCTCGCCATATCGGCATAGAAGTCTGCCAGATACGGGTTATACTCCACGCTCTCGAAGCGTGGTTCCCAACCGTAATGTTTCGCCAACATACTTGTCAGCGTTGTTTTTCCGCAACCGATGTTGCCTGCTACTGCTATATGCATTCGCGTTCGCCAATGGGTCGCACGGGCTGAGCGTTTTGCTCATCGGGGCTCCCCATGCCTTCGCTCTTCGGTCCACAAATTCCGTTTTGCGTCCCGAGGGGGAAGAACCCTCCATGACGATTAGGAGGTTTTAAGTTTATTCTATCGTTACCATTGTTGCTCCGAGAACAACCCGAACAGTTGCGCATCAATCTTGTTGACGATCGAACGGAAGTCCTCGGGATTGTTCTCAAAGTCCATATTATCGCTTTCAATCACCAGCACTCTACCCTCGTACTGCTTGAAGACAAACTCCTCGTAGCGCTCGTTCAGGTCCTTGAGGTAGTCGAGTTGCATACCCTGCTCATAGTCTCTGCCGCGCTTCTGGATCTGTGCGATCAGTGTGGGCACGGATTTGCGCAGATAGATCATCAGGTCGGGCAGTTTCATCAGCCGTTTCATGTGCTCGAACAGCTCCATGTACGTCGTGTAATCGCGGTCGCTCAGGTCGCCGCGGCGGTAGTTGTTCGCCACAAACACGTACACGCCCTCAAATATACTCCTGTCCTGAACGATCGTGTGCGTCGAGGCGTTCACAGCCAGCATATCCTTGAAGCGCTCCTTAAGGAAGTACGTCTCCAAGCAGAACGACCAGCGCTTGATATCCGTGTAGTAGTCCTCCAGATACGGATTGAACCCCACGCTCTCGAAGCGCGGTTCCCAGCCGTAATACTTTGCCAACATTTTTGTCAGCGTGGTCTTGCCTGCACCAATATTGCCTGCTATTGCTATGTACATTGTATCGCTTGTCTCTTAATCTTCCTATTTGACATAACTCTCGTAAAAACGTTCCGTTCGATCGGGGTTTTATCGAGGGTATATCGATCCTTTATCGAAGCATTCTCGTGTGTGAGTTTGCCTTACGGCCTTTGCGTTGCAGCGCGGTGAGCGACCTGCTGCACGATCCGCCTCTCCTCAGCATTCATCCCTTCGGGCATAAACGTGCAGCCTATGGCACTCTGTCCGGTCAGCACCTCCAGCCACAGACAAGCCATCAGGTATCTGCCGCAGGTGTAACTCAGGTGATAACCGTCGCGGCAGAACGTGTCGCCCAACTTCGTGGCGCGTGCCTGCTGAACGGCTATGCCGCCGGGTATGAAACCGTCAAACGGATGGTTAGCCAGCACCTGACGGTTGCAGCCGAGTATCTCGTCGTACATGTACGCCTGACTGCCGTTGTAGTTCGGCACGAACGCTGGATGCTTGGCGTCCTGCTGATATGCCCAGGTCATGTACCAGTAGATCTTCGTTTTGTCCTGTATATGCAGCCGCACGCTGTCTATCAGCTCGCTCAGCCACGGCTCGTAGGTGAACCATTGCCCGCTGTAGTGACTCGCCTGCTGCATGGTTACCACATCCCACTCGTCGCTCGCCAGAGCCCAAAGGATCGACACGCTGTCCGTCACCTCGCGCGTGAACATCTGCTGCGCCTTATCCTGCTTCATCAGCCGGTAGGAATATACCGCTGAGTCACCGCGCATGTTCATCGCGTGACGCTCCAGCGAGCAGCCGCCGATGTACAGGTTGCCTACCGTAAGGTCTATGCCGCGCTCCGCTGCCAGTTGGACAAGATTGTTCTCCACCGCATCGACGGAAAAACTGTTGCCTATACACAGCACTTTCATCTCACGCGGAATGTTGTGCGCAGGCTGACGAACTGCCACTAACAGCACCTCTGCCACGGCAAGTAGAAGAGCAATCAGGATATAGTGAATCTTTCTCATTGAACGGTATTTTTCAGTCTGAAGGTTGAATGTCAGGAGTGTTTATAAAAAATCGGCACAAAGATACAAAAAAAATCTCAATTATGCAAATATTTCGTGAGATTTTTTTCTTTTCTCCGTCTATACCCTTTATGTTCCCGTATATTTCACTCTACTCCTGTAAATCACAAGAAAGTGCTATATCTTGTCATAAACTCAAAAAAAGCACCCATTGCGTAATTTTGCAAAGGGTGCAAGGTGGTGGTGAAAAAAAACGAGGTGTGTTTGCATTCTTTCCACTTGACAGATGCTTATATTATATCATCTAAACATTAGTGGTATGATATATGGTTATATTCGCGTAAGTTCTGACAAGCAGACGGTCGAGAACCAGCGGTTTGAGATTGAACGGTTCTGCAAAGTGAAATCACTTCTTCCATTCAATCCCCCTTCAAGTTTTGCTCCGAATCAAGATCGGGAACGATGGACAAAGTGCATATCTCTTCCGCCATTTTATTCATCTCGACGCATTCGGGGCGGGTGACATGGCGTTTGGAGGGATCGTACTCCCACGGGGAGAGGATAAGGACACGACCAGCGGCAACGGCATCGAACAAGCCGTCGCTGGGCTTGTAATAATCGCGAAAACCGTTATCCGCGATATAGATGATGGGATGCTCTTCGGCGAGAAGAACGATCATCACCTCTTTCTCCTTATCAGAGATGAACGGCGATACCATCACCGCTCCCTGGCGGGCAGCTATTACACAGCCGTTCATGTAATCGCGTAGCCGCTTGTTATCGCCGTGCATCGCTTCGTCAATCATCGTCCGGCGGACATGCACAGGCGCAAATCGGGAGGATTGCAGCAGCTTGGCATTACCGATGCCGCGGTACTTCCGTCCGGCTATCTCGATGTCCTCCTGCACGCGGAAGAACCCCGGCATGAGGCGCTTGGTGGCAAGACGCTGGGGGTTCATATCTATATAGCGGATGGTGGTGGGCAGCTGATCCCGATGTCCCATCGGGCGGATAAAGGGCATCTCGGTAAAGATTGGCGGGAGTGCATCATAGCGCTCTGCGCCTGTTTCGTCGCGGAGCGTCTTGAATTTTTCTTTGTAGTTCTCCCGAATTAAATTCGGGGCAAAAGAAGAAAAACGCCCAATCTTTTTCACCTCTTGCCAGAATCCTCTCACGGCAGAGGCGATGCCTCGGGGCATCTCTTGCCGGACATACCAGATGACATGCAGATGGTCAGGCATGAGACAATAATGGAGAATCTGAATCTCAGGATAAAAAGAAGGGAGATTCTTCTGAATATCCAAAATTGCCATCCCCAAATCGCTATACTCCACCACGGCTTGTTTGGGGTCGTTATTGGGAATGAGGAGGCTACCCAACAACGGCTCACGCGACGGTATCGTCAGCGTGATATGGTATAGCCCGGCGCCTTTCCATGCCGTTCCGGGTTCTTGCCAGTGCCATGTGTCGTGATTAGAGGGCATAATATAAACTCCATTTTATCCTTTTTCGCGTGCAAAGGTACAACTTTTTTTTGACATATGCAAGAAAAATGTAAAAAAAACGCACCTCAAAATGAGGCGCGTACATTGATCAGAGGAATAATTCCCCGAAAACAGCTAAAAAACTGTCTACTAATTTTAGGAAAAGTCAACCTGTCGAGTGACTATTCAATAATGCAATTTACCGTGACATTTTCAGTAACATTTGCAGTGAAGCAGTCAAAGGACTATTCTATCGTTTGACTCTATATTGCTGCTTGGGATGAGTGGGCGAGTCATACTTGCGTTCCAAAACATCAAACATCTGAGGAATAACCTCGCCACGAAGATACTGACGACTGCGTTGTACATGTTCGGCAATCTCACTCAAAGTGCGCCATTGAGCACAAAAATCGGTAATCTGACTCATCAAGCTTGTAAGGTTGTTAGCTTGAATGGTTGTAAGGTTGTCTCCCTTATTTTTCAACGAGTTACCGAATGAGCTTGTAAGGTTGTAAGGTTGTAAGGTTATATCACTTGTACCGCTTGTACCATTAACATCTGATGTCTGCGGCAAACCAGCACGGAAAAAGCGGACAGACAAACCGCCCATTTCAGTTTGGATAACAGGCGCCGACATTCCTTTTGTGTTTCCGGCATTGCGTATCTTTTCAATACCTCGGCCCCACGATTCAATAAATCCCGCGCGGAAAAAAGCATTGGCTAACTTAGGATTACGCGGACGTGATGAATGCGGAATCAATAATGTCTCAACCGTGTAGTCCTCCGGCAAATTGCCATTATTCCATAACCACAAAGAATCGGCATAAACTTTCATTTGGATGTCCACTCCACGCATGTAGTCCTTGTGGATAATAGCATTGAAGATTGCCTCTCGCAGAGAATCTTCAGGAATCTCCAGTGGTTCAATTCGTTGCAAACCTTGATAATGAATAGGAGAATAGAGGTACTTGGCTTTGAGAATATCCATTACTTTGTCTGCCATCTCAATCAGATTACCCGAAACCATATCTTGCACAATGATGTCGGACTCGCTATTACCCAAACGACAAATACGAAAATCAATACCGGAGAAGAACCGGCTTGGGCGCTTGCCAAAAAGCAAAACAGCTGCGTTCTTCAGTTCTCCAGTAGAGGTTAGCAAATCCAAATTGTCAAGAACAATCTCTGTAGAGTCACTTGGCGATAGCCCCGGCATACGACCGTAATCCGCTGACTTGCGCAAGAAATAATCAATAGCGTGGCGGTCAATGTCTTCCATTGTTGCTCCTTCGCAAACAATATCATCCCAACTCTTACCCATCTTTACCAATAGGAACTGTTGTAGGGCTGTTCCTTTCAGTTCTTGCTTGGTTGCACCCGAACGAACATAGTAGATACCCTTGTAAGAAATAGGTACATTGCTTGGCAGGACGCTAATCTCCAGATATGTTTTACCGAACTCCTCTTGGGTGTTAATTTCACATACGATACCAAGGTTCTGCACAATCTTGTTAGGTATGTCTTCTTGCCATTTATGAACATTATCGAGCCCAAGCACTTGACCATCGTCGTCAATACCAATATACATCACACCACCTTGCGAGTTGGCAAAAGCGCAGACGGATTTCAGATTATCATCTTGCCATATCCGTTTGTATTCAATATTTTGATTCTCGTTATTCATTGTGGTTGCTCGAATGATTCTACTTTTTAGTTGCGTGTCGCACGCTAATTTCGTGGAAAGTTTGTTTCAGTCGTACAAAAGTTCGACGGTCACGCATCTACCAGAGCGTTTATTGCAAAGCAACTTATTGCATTGCTAAGCCGATCGACAGGATAAACACGGAGACGGATGAGGGAACTGTACGGATAACACGGATTAAACGGAGGCAGATGGACTGAGAGTCCGTGACACTCCGTGTTCGAACAAAAATATCCGTAGTATCCGTGAGATCAGTACAGAACAACAAACACAGAGACACACGGAAAACACGGAAGTTCGTGGTGCTCGATGTGAAAAAAAGAAAATAAGAAAATCGTAAAACTCAATGCATCAGTTGTTTACAGGTAGTGGAAACGTGCCATAAAGAAGATTAAAGGGCAACAAGATTTGACTACAATATAGAGGGAGACACCGAGAGCGGAAAACATCCGCAGAGATGAAAAATGACTAATGGGGAATCGTAGGAAGATGGTCGCGTGATGGTAAGG
>CALZOG010000070.1 GCA_945827635.1 uncultured Bacteroidales bacterium | reverse complement strand
TCCGTTAAATCCGTACAGCCCAAATAATCCGTATAATCCGTCAAATCCGTACAGCCCAAACAATCCGTCAAATCCGTCAAATCCGTACAGCCCAAACAATCCGTCAAATCCGTCAAATCCGTACAGCAAAAACAATCCGTATAATCCGTCAAATCCGTACAGCAATGATAAGCAATATTAAAGCAAAAACTCCTTCAGGACAATACATCACCCTCAATGGTGAAAAGTATTACGAGATCCGCAACTACGATCGGATGCAACCGTTCTTTATCTCCCTTGCGTCGGACACCGACCTGTGGATGTACCTTTCGTCCACCGGTGGTCTGAGCTGCGGGCGCCGTAGCCCGGACTTTGCACTCTTTCCGTACTACACCGACGACAAGATCACCCAGAACTACTCATTCACCGGCCCGCGTACACTCATCCGCCTGAACGCTGTCAGCGCAGCGCTCTGTCATCTGTCATCTGTCAGCGAGCGAAGCGAGCGGTCTTTAATCTGGGAACCCTTCAGTGTCAACAACGATGCTGTCTTCGACATTGAGCGCCGTATATGCAAATCCGTGACAGGTAACGCTATCATCTTCGAGGAGAAAAACAACACCATTGGGCTCTTGTTCCGCTACCGCTGGCAGCCTGCCGACCGCTTCGGATGGGTGCGAACAGCATATATTGAGAATATCGCCGGCAAACCGTTGGAGTTCGAACTGATTGACGGCTTGCAGAATATCCTCCCCTCCGGTGTCAACCGCCAGACGCAAAACGTCTATTCAACCCTCGTGGATGCATACAAGAAAACGGAGCAGGTCTCGCAGCAACTCGTGCTGCTGCGTATGGAGGCGATCATGGTGGATAAGGCAGAACCGAGCGAGAGCCTGACGTGCAATACCGTGTATAGTATCGATGCCGATGGCTTTGATGTACTGACCTCATCCATGCAGTTGGATGCCTTCCGCCACGGTGGAACTATCACACCGGAGCCGGAATCCAAGGGCGTGCAGGGCGCGTACCTGCTGTACAAACCTATGAATATGGCTGCCGGCGAGAGTCGGGAGTGGATGTTCGTGATGGATGTGGAGAAAGATTCTTCCGACGTACATCAGATGCTTCGTGAGATCGACCAACCCGACCACAAGCAGATCGTGCTTCAAGCCCTGCAGGTTACCACCGCCAACCTGCGCTGCATCGTGGCGCACAACGACGGCTTGCAGTCCACTGGCGATCCGGCGCAGGACGCACGCCACTTTGCCAACGTGCTCTTCAACACCATGCGCGGCGGATATTATGCCGACGATTATACTATCCACGCTGCCGACTTTGCGCATCATGTACAGGTGTTCAACCATGCACTGTACGAGCAGTACAAACCGTTCTTCGGTTCGTTGCCCGAACAGATGCGTCGCAGCGAACTTGAGCAACGCATCATCGATTGCATGGATCATCAGTTGCACCGCCTCTTCATGGAGTATCTGCCCTTGACATTCTCGCGCCGACATGGCGATCCCTCGAGGCCGTGGAACAGTTTTGACATTCGCGTCAAGGACAAAGAAGGCAAACCGCTCATCGCCTATCAGGGCAACTGGCGTGACATCTTCCAGAACTGGGAAGCTCTGTCTGCCTCTTATCCCGATTACATCAACGCTATCATTGCCAAGTTCCTCAATGCCACCACAGCTGACGGTTACAACCCATACCGCATCACCTCCGAAGGTATTGATTGGGAGGTTATCAATCCCGATGATCCATGGTCGAACATAGGCTATTGGGGCGACCATCAGATCATCTACCTCTCCAAACTCATCGAGCTCAGCCGCGACCACGCTCCGCAGGCACTCATCGACATGCTTGGCATGCGCGAGTTCGCTTTTGCCGCTGTGCCTTATCGCATAAAGTCTTACAGCGAGATTGTTGCCAATCCTAAGGATACCATCCGTTTCGACGACGAGGCACACCGGCGCATCCTCGCCCTCATTCCCGAGTATGGTCAGGACGCTCGTCTGCTGCCGGGCCATGACGGCCAGCCGATGCTCGTCACCGGCGCAGAGAAACTGCTCGTGCCGCTGCTCGCCAAACTCTCGAACCATATCCCCGGTGCAGGTATATGGATGAACACCCTTCGCCCCGAGTGGAACGACGCCAACAATGCACTCGTAGGCAACGGCGCATCGATGGTTACCGTTTGCTATATCCACCGCTTCATGCAGGTGCTGCGCGAACTCTTTACCGAAGCCGGCGACACGACTTATGCTGTCCACTCCGAATTGGTACAACTCATGCGCGACCTGCTGGCTGCCATGTTGCCCTGTCAGTCGGACGACAAACAGACGTTCACCTTCACTCCGCAGACCTTGCGCACCTATACCGACGCTATCGGTCTGGCAGGCGAAGCATACCGCAATCAGGCGTACAGCGGCTTCTGCGGCAAGCAAGTCGAACTCGAGGCACAGACCATTGTCGCCTTCCTCGACAAGATGCTTTCCCTCACCGCCTATTCCATCCGCCTGAGCAAACGTACCGACGGATTATATGAGGCATATAACCTCGTCAAGTTCGATTCAATTTCAGGCCAACCCCGACGGTCAACCGACGGTCAACCGACGGTCAACGCTTTTATCACAATAACGCCGCTGTACGAAATGCTTGAGGGACAGGTGGCTGTTCTCTCCGCACGAATCCTATCCGGTGCTGAGGCTGCCGACCTGCTCGATGCTATGCGCCAATCGGCACTCTACCGCGAAGATCAGCAGAGTTACATGCTCTATCCGGCACGCCGCCGCCCGTCGTTCCTTGAGATGAACAACCTGCCTGCTGAGGCGGCTGAATCGCCTGTTGTGCAGAAGTATCTCGGCACTATCCTCAAGCAGGATTGTGATGGTGGTATTCATTTCGATGCAGCCTTCCGCAATGCCAACAACCTGCCGGACGAACTCAAAGACTTGTACGAACAGGTGTTCCACCACCACGCCTTCACCGGACGTAGCGGCACGTTCTACAAGTACGAAGGTCTCGGCTCTATCTACTGGCACATGGTCAGCAAACTCCTCCTCGCCGTAGGTGAGAACATCCGGTCTGTCAGCCAAGATTGCATGACGCCGAATCCAGCGCGTGATCGCCTCATTTCTCAATATCGTGCCATCAAGGAAGGTCTCGGCTTGCACAAGTCTCCCGAGCAGTACGGCTCGTTCCCGTTCGACGCGTACAGCCACACACCGGCTATGGCTGGTGTGCAGCAGCCCGGAATGACCGGTCAGGTTAAGGAGGATATACTCTCCCGCTGGTTCGAGTTGGGCATTGAGGTGCATGGTGGTGCTATCCGCATCAACCCGCTCATGCTCCGCGAGTCGGATTTCCACGACGGCAAACTCTGTTTCACCTATTGCGGCACACGATTTACGTACCACCTGTCTGACAGCGAGGAGAACACAACTATCCCGCAATCCACAGCGAAACACATCTTCGCTCGTGACGGTCAAATAAAGAACATTGACGTATATATCAGGCGCTGATTTCAGAATCTCGTTATCTCGACATCTCGACATCTCGACATCTCGAAATCTCGCCCCAAAAGAACTATAAGCAATGAAAAACATTTATCTTATCTCCGCATTACTGGTTACGCTTGCAGCTTGCAATCGCGTTACCACTACCGAGGTACGCCTCACCAGCGAGGCGGGTGACAAGTATGCCCTGCAGGACGATATCACTTTCCGCAAGGGCAAAGCACCTGTGGCTCTGGTAACTGTCAATCCTGCCGACGAGCGCCAGACGATTGACGGCTTCGGTGCATCCATCACCGAGAGTTCGGCTTTCGTGCTGGCTTGCCTGATTCCCGAGCAGCGTAAGATGGTGCTTCGCGAACTGTTCGGCGAGGAAGGTGCGAACTTCTCCGCTACCCGTACGGTTATCGGTTCAAGCGATTTTACCCTGAAAGGGCATTATTCCTACGATGACATACCCGGCGACGATTCGCTGAAGTATTTCTCGCTCGCCGTACATCAGGACGGTTGGGACAAAGCCGTTTATCCGCAGATCAAAGACGAGAGTTTCGATATGTATCAGTTCATCCGCGAGGTGGCTGACATCAAAGCCTCGCAAGCCGATCCCACTTGGCGTCTTCTCGGTTCGCCGTGGACTGCACCTGCATGGATGAAGGACAACAACCTCTTCTACGACCACGACAACCGCCGTGGCGGAGCATTGCTGCCTAAGTATTACGATGCATTCGCACGCTACTTTGCCAAGTACCTGCAAGCGTACCGCGACGCAGGTATCGAGTTTTGGGCAGTAACGCCCGAGAACGAACCGATGGGCAACGACGGCTCGTGGGAGAGCATGGATCTTACGCCTGACGCAGAAGCGGAGTTCATCGGCAAGTATCTCGGCCCCACATTGGCGCAGGATTTTCCGGATGTGCAGATCTTCTGCTTCGACCAGAACACCTTCGAGGCGGATCGTTATACCGCTGCCGTCTATGACCGCAATGCCGACGCCAACCGCTATACCGCCGGAACCGCCTTGCACTGGTACGGATCAACCGTTTCCTGCTTCCCCGAGATCCTTGACTCGCTGCACGCACTCTATCCCGACAAGATCCTGATGCACACCGAAGGTTGCGTGGATAACCTCGGTCGTCCCGGCTGGCCCGGAGTGAGCGATTATGCCGGCTATCAGGAGTCCGGATGGTTCAACAACGACGCATTCTGGTGGGGCGAAAACGCTACCGATTGGGCTTACTCGACACCCTGGTGGCCTGAGTGGCATCCGAAATATTCGCCCGTACACCGCTATGCTCAGTATATCATTGATGGTGTCAACCACTGGATGACCGGGTATATTGATTGGAACAGTGTGCTTGACTCTATCGGCGGACCGACTCACGTACAGAATTATTGCGGCGCACAGGTGATGATTGACTACAACAACGATATCATCTATTTCACCCCGTACCACTACGCCTTCCGTCACTTCTCGCGCTCCATGCGTCCGGGTGACAAGGTTATCGGCTGTCAGGTAGCAACTGTCAACAATCAGCCCGCTACGCTCCACGTTTGTGCAGTCAAGAAGGCTGACGGCAATTCGTATGCAATCAACATGCTCAACCGCGCGCAAGAGCCTTGCTCTTTCAACCTGCAGTTGGCTGACTACTTTGCTACCATCCATCTGCCCGCCAACTGCGTAGAGACTATCGAAGTAACGCTGCCCGATTAACTCCCGCAGCCGATGTCGAAATATCGAAATGTCGAAATGACGCAATATAACAACACACAATTACCCTAATAATCAACCCTTAAAAATTAACCATTATGAAAAAACTTTCATTCTTATGTGCACTTTTGTGCGCAAGTATGATGGGTTGGGCAGTCCAGTATTGTGATTACCCGACAGGACATTTAAACGATGCTAATTTTGGAGATGCCAATGGACGTATTCTATTGACACTTGTTCCAACAGGAAATGCCAACGAGTATCAGTTAACCATTAAGCCGAATACAGCTAATGGTAATGTAAAGAAACTTGATTATTTGTACGCTATCATTGGTGATGGTGGAACAACTACCCCTTATCCTATTGAAGCCGGTACTGATGAGAGTAGCGTTGAAGATGAATTGTCGGCAACGTTTACGTATACCGGTGGCGCAAATACTATGACCATTCAATGGAGTTATCCTGATTGGGCAGGTCGTTGGCAATGTACGTTGGATAATATTAATTTGAGTGCCTTAGAGAATTGTACCGGTGGCGGTGGTGGCGGTAATGCTGAACCGACATCCGAGTATTGCGGTGAAATTATGAGTAGCGGTAACACCGAAGCTGCATTCACATGGGAAACCAACGATGCCGGTGCGGTGGTAATCACTATCAGCGAGACCCTTGGCGGTGCAGATGAAGCCACGCATTTCCGTGGCAATGGCATTAGCATCGACAAGATTAAAGTAGGTGAGACACGCGAAGATGCGGCTACGTATTTTGATTTGGCATGTGGTGGCTCGAATACCATTACACTTTCCCTAAAAGAGGGTAAGACTCTTGAGCAGGGCACGAAGATCTATGTGACTAGTCAGGTCATTGAGTATGCTACCAGTAAGGATGGCAATGCATGGCCTACACTCACGTTTGAATACACTTATGGTACCAAATGTTCACAGGATGCTGTACTGACTCGTATCGCTCTTAGTGCAGCAACGTCATTTGTGAAGATAGGCGAGAGCGTGACACTCACTGCACAAGCCAAGGACCAACTGAACAAGAACATGGATGCTGTTATCTCGTTTGAGGTTAGTCCGGCTGATGCCGGAGTAGTGGCAGACGGTAAATATACTCCCGCCAAAGCTGGCGCTGCTGTCATTACTGCCAAGTCAGGCGAAATAAGCGAATCCCTCACTATCTATGGTGTATCGAGTGACAACCTCGCCCTGAACAAGCCTGTTGTTGCAGGTTATGAGCCGGGCAACCAAGGCGAGTTGTCAAGCAAGATGGTGGATGGTGATGCGAACACCCAATGGGTGACATACGCCGATCAAGCGGCATCGGTAGAGTGGGCATATATCGACCTTGGTGGCAAATATAATGTAGAAGCGATTGATGTATTGTGGGGCGATCCGACCTCCACAAGTTACATCCTGCAAGTGCGCGCTGAGGCTCCGACAGCCGAACAGGCTGCCGATGACGAGGCGTGGACAACTGTTGCCGAGCAGAGTGGAATAACGATTAACAGCGAGCAGTTCAATGTTGTGAAGGCTGCTGCACGCTATGTACGTATTCACTCGTTAACAAAGTCTGCTAACTTCTTCCGTCTGAAAGAGGTACGCGTGTTTGGTACCGAATGGGTGGATGTGGATGACAACGAGAAACCCGTTATGGTTAGTGCCGAACTGGTTAGTGCAGGTTGGGACAATGCCGTGATTGCAGTTGCCGCTACCGACAACCATGAGGTGGCTGCGTTCCGCGTTGTGGAGACAGCCAATAGTATTGACAAGAAACTATTGCCTGCTGATGGTAAGATCACTTTGATGGGGCTGACAGCTTCTACTACCTATAACTTTGTTATCACGGCTATTGATGGTGCGAATAACGAGTCGGCTAACAGCAAGACCGTGGCTGTAACTACCGAGGAGCACCACATTGTTCCTGTAACCGCTGCACCCGTACCCGCATGGCCGGCTGCACAAGTCAAGAGCCTCTACAGTGACGCTTACGACTTCGCTCCTGCTTCGCTGAACTCCTACAACGAAGGCTGGTGGGAGAATCCTACGCTTACCGAAGAGACTGTAGGCGAAGATCACTTCCTGCATTACAACCTCTACCGCAACGGTATAATTGGCGTACAGTTCGCTGAGACATCTGTTGCTACGATGGAGAAAATCCACATTGATGTATATGCTTCGGCTGCCGGTACGATTACCTTCCGTCCGATTACTGCCGGCGATGCAGATGCTATCAATAATACAAAACAAACACTTACTCTTGAGGCAGAGAAGTGGAACTCGTTTGACTTTGACCTTGCAGACTTTGGCGATCATAACTGGACAAAACTCTTCCAGTATGCTATCGAGGGCTATCAGGCAGGCGGATTGGTAGGCGAGCATATCAGCGTTGATAACGTATATTTCTACCGTACAACAGCTATGGTTGACAACGAGAAACCGACCGACGTAACGGCTGCAAAAGTATCGGAGGATATTTTCTCTGTAGTGCTTGCTGTGTCGGCTAAGGATAACTCCGGCTCGTATATGGTTGAAGTTGTTGCCAACGATCACGTTTATGCAACAGCCGGTGGCGCAAGTGGTGCAACGGTTAATGTAACTGTTCCCGGATTGCTCCCGAACACAGAATACAACTTCTCCGTAATTGCCAAGGATGAGGCGGGCAATGCTGCCGATCCTGTTGCTGTTTCTGCAAAGACTCTTGCAGCACCGGCTCCGGCTCCTACGCCTGACTTCACAGGCAAACAGGCTGTGCCCGTATTCTGCGATGCACTCGATGGCGGACCTGGTATCAATATCGGTGGTTGGGGACAATCAACACAGGTAACTGCCGGTGAACTGGCTGAAGGCGACCATGTGTTCTACTTCACCAACTTCAACTACCTCGGTTGGGAACTGAACCCGGCTGTCAACGCAACGGATATGGAGTATCTCCACGTTGATGTCTATACCCAGGCAATGACCTCTGTTTCTGTTACCCCGATCAGCCCGGGTAAGGAGAAAGTTATTGCCAAGGCGCTTACTCCCGGCCAGTGGAATGCACTGGATATCGCACTCAGCGAGTACGAATCGGCAGGTATCGATTGGAGCAACATCTACCAGTTCAAGTTCAATGTGCCTGTTGGTGGCAATAGCCTGTTCGTTGACAACGTGTACTTCTACAAGGTTGATAGTGGCACCATAGTTGACGCAATCAACGCTGCTGCTCCGGCTACGAAGTTCATCGAGAACGGCTCACTCTTCATCCTCCGCGACGGTGTAGTTTACACCATCCAGGGTGCCGTAGTGCGCTAATCTGAAGGCGTAGGCGGTTGGTAGCCGCCTGCGCTTACTTAAACAATAAAATCTTATAAGACATGAAAAAAATCTTACTTCTTACGCTTGCTTTTGCAGCGACCCTGTTTGCTTCGGCGAAGCAGTATTGTCAAGAACCTCTCACGCAGGCAGACAACACCATCTACCTGACGTGTGAACTGTTAAGCGGTACCTACAAGATGACTATCGAGGCGGATGTCGAACTTGCCGGTCTCGGCGGCTCGTTCATGACGCTTAGCGACGGCAACCACGACTTGCGCGAGTTCATGTCGAAAGGCGCGGACAACAAGTCGTTGATCCTTACGTTCACGTCCGATACCGATCCGTATTTCTACACACCGCTGTATGTGATGATGCCGGGCGAAGTGAACTTCGGACAACTCACCGATGTAGAGTGGGGAGTATGCTCCACCGATGTTACGGAATATACCATCACCGTGTTGCAACCCGCATCAGGAGGTACGATCGCTGCCAATGTGGATAAAGCTACTTACGGCACAGAGGTAGTTCTCACCGCTACGCCCGATGCAGGCAAGCAACTTGCCAAGTGGCAGGTGACTGATGCCGATGCGCATGAAGTGCAGGTCAGCAAAGGCAAGTTCATTATGCCGGCATCCAATGTGACGGTTACTGCTACGTTCAAGGACGAGGAGCACCTCACGCCTGCCACTTTTGCAGGTAAGGCGGTTCTGGAGATGGCAACGTTCACATGGAGTGTTACCCGCAATGTGGATCACACGCTGAGCTTCGCTATCAGTTGGGATAAGGATCTTGAGGGTGCTAATCCGCAACTGAACATCAACAACGGCGCTTTCCGCAATATGCAGACGCAAGGCAAGAGTGCTACTTATACCACAACCGATGAGTATGAGGATGGAACATTGCTGCCGCTCTTCTTCTATGTTGCTTATACCGGCAATGCTGCCCGTATCGATGTCGATTACACGGTAGGTGCATCCAATAGCGAGACAACCGGTCTGACTGACCGCACTGTGCAACCCGCTGTCCGCAAAGTGATGCTCAACGGCGTGCTGTACATTATCCGTGATGGTGTACGTTACACCCTCACCGGCACAGCCGAGTAATGCAATAGATATGCAATACAAAATGTTGATTATAAATTAAAATTCTAATTACTATGAAGCGATTATTTTCATTTCTTTGCGTACTATGTTGCGCAAGTGTGATGGGATTTGCCATCGATTGGAGTGGCTATGCTTGGATCGGTAATGGTTCCGGTAATGCTGCTTATACCGACAAATTCAAAATGACTTTGGCTGAGGGGCAAAGTGTGGTTAACATCCAGCAACCGGGCTTTGCAACAGCTCCTGGTATCTACACTACTTTCCCCGCAGGAATTAGTGCTTGCTCGTTACCTGCTGGCTCATACGACATTCAAGGAGCTGGTATGATTCTTCATGTTGCAGCTTTCACGGCGCAGGAAACAGAAGTGACTGTTACTCACGGAACAGGAGTTGCTGTATTTACAGTCTATTATGCCGATGGTACAACCGGTGGCGGCGGTGGCGATCCTGATCCTGAACCTGACCCCGAACCTGCAGGAGCAACATTTAATATCAATACAGTATGGCCTGCAGAACGCGTAATTGCATCTAAGAGTGGCGATGATTTCAATGTCAATATCGCTTCTTATGGCGGAGCGCAATGGCAAGGACAATTGAAATTGGAACACAATGTGTCTTTTGAGAATACAAAAACATACAAAGTAGGTTTTACTCTTACGGCTGATAAAAATTGTGGTGGTATTACATTTAAAACAGATGACAGCCGAGGAGAAGTCTATGAGAATCAGTCTATTGATCTAACGGCAAGTACTCCTTATCATTATGAGAAGGTCTTTAAAGGTCAAGCGGGTAATAATAAAATCACAGTCTTTGATTTCGGCTGGGTAGGCGAAAATACGAATATCACTATCAGTGACTTAACGCTGATAGAGTATAGTCCCGCTACGGCTTCTTCTTTCGGAGGAGACTATATTCCATTCTTGGCAGTTGACGGTAATACAGGAACTCGCTGGCAGGCTGCAAGTAAAGGAGAAGCATGGTGGAAAATGGATTATGGTACTTCTCAACGTTTTAACCGTGTTAATATCACGTGGGAGAATTCTTATGCAAAATCTTTCACTATTCAAGGTTCAAATGACGATGAGTCATATACAACGCTCGCTACTGTTTCCGGGCAGACTATTTCTGGATTCCCATATAAGCAGGTTATTGATTTAGACCAATTGTATAACTACCGCTATGTGAAGTTTGTCGGAACAGAAAATGGAAATGATTATGGATTCTCTTTCTATGAGTTTGAAATCATGGAGGTAGAGACATCTGTTTTAACGAGTGTCGTTATCACTTCCCCACGGCGCAAAACAGTTTGTCCGATTAACAGTAGTATAGATATTACCGCAGAGGCACGTGATCAATACGACATGCCTATGGGTGGCCAAACAATCACCTATTCCGTATCACCGGCTTCTGCCGGAACTATTGATGCCAACGGACACTACACGGCAAGTCAAGTGGGTGAGGCTACAATTACAGCAAGTTGTTCGGATAAACAAGCATCTTATGTTGTTGTCAATACAATAAGCGCCAACCTTGCTTTGAATAAGCCCGCTACTGCCGGAGCTAACGAAACACCAATAGCAAATGCTAATGATGCGAATTTGAATTCGTTATGGGCACTTGGTCCAAACAGACCTGTTGACGAAATGTGGTGGCGTGTTGACTTAGAGGAAACATACGATTTATCTTTAGTTATCATTAAATGGGAAGGCGCTTGCCCAACAGAGCACGCCATTCAAGTTTCTTCGGATGATGCTAATTGGACGGATGTTGCAACTAAATCAGGATGGCCTGAGATAGGTGGAAATGATGATCATAACTATCAGTTCTATCCTATCAATGCACAAGGTCGTTATATCCGTGTAAAAGCTTCGGCTCTTCGTGAAGTAGGATGGGGTATGAAGATGTTTGACTTCCAGGCTTTTGGAACCGTAGCTGCATCCCCGACAAAATTCGTTTCCGCATCCGTAAATGACCCGCTAATGGGGACGGCAACTGTAAAACAGAATGATGTAGAAGTTACTAAG
>CALZOG010000069.1 GCA_945827635.1 uncultured Bacteroidales bacterium | reverse complement strand
GTTATGGCTGGCTTATACGCTCTTCCGCTTTAGATGCGAAGAGCACGGAGACAATTTGACCCATGAGCAGGAACAGACAATATGGGATAGAGTAGTTCAAGAACAATTATTTGTACTATGCAAAACGGAAATGGCACAACGAATTACCGAACGAGTATTGGTTGGCTATCGTAAAAATATTACACCAAGATGCCAATATGAACCTGATTTGCTCCGAATTCTGAAAGATGATGAACGAGAAGAAAAACTTGTAAAACGTTTAAAGAAATACTCCTATTGGGGAATCGAAAATATGGAACCAAACAAATTTGAATTCAAAGCCGTAGTCGGCAATCCTCCGTATCAATTAACAGGAGGATCCGGTGGTAACAATGATGCGCCAATATTTCAGCATTTTAGCATGTTAGCGCACAATGTAACATCTAATTATGTGTCCATCATTGAGCCAGCTCGATGGTTCGCCGCAGGTAGAGAAAATCTCCTCGGAGACTACAGGCAATTCATGTTAAATTGTGGCGAAATCAAACGTATAAAGACTTTTGCGGATGGAAAAAGCGTATTCCCACGTGTAGAAATCAAAGGTGGCATTTGTTACTATCTTGCAGATAAACTACATGATGGAGCGTGTGAATATACTCTCGTCCAAGGAGATAAAACTACTACAACGGAAATGAATCTTTCCAATTTTGATGTTCTTATCCGTGAACCTAAATTAGTGAATCTCATACAGAAGGTCAAAACAAAGGCAATGGAAGAGAAACATAAATTTGTTGATTCTCTTATTTCAAACGATACACCATTTGGAATTCCTTCTAATCCAAGAACAAGCACGAAAACGCCGTTTAATGTATATGAAATGTCAAAGCCTGCTCATGATGTATTATTATTTCATATTGAAAATCAAAAGAGACGTATGGAATATGCTGCAATAGCAGATCTCCATAAAAACGTCCAAGATATTGACCGTCCAAAAGTGTTTATTCCTGGAGCTGGTGGAGGAGGAAACGATCCGTATGTTTTAGGTAAACCGGAAGTCGCACCTGCGCACTCTGTTTGCTCTCAATCTTATTTGTATGCTGCATTTGATACCGATGAAGAGGCAGAGGCTTTTTGCAAATACATCAAGACAAGATTCCTGCGAATTTTGGTATCCGCAATGAAGATAACTCAATCTGCTCCTCAACGAGTTTATAAATTCGTTCCTCTCCAAGATTTCACATCCCATAGCGACATAGATTGGAGCAAGTCTATTCCTGACATTGACCAGCAACTTTACCGCAAATACAATCTCTCACCCGATGAAACAGCCTTCATCGAAAAGATGATAAAGCCAATGGAATAAACATGTGATTACAAGCATACCCACGTAATTTGCACTTTCGTGTCTCCAAAGTGCAAATAGTGCAATGGCATTGGTATTACAACTTTCTCAAAAATTTCATGTGACCAAATTGACCAAATTGACCAAATTGACGCGAACTTGGTCAAAATGGTCAATTTGGTCATGTAAAAAAACTACCATTAAGCGCAGCGGTGTTCTGTTCCTGAAAAAATAGACACACTACAAAAATCCGCATGTCAGTTTCGTCAGTATTGTCAGGTTCTTTTTAGTGAACCTTGGTCTATTCAATTGTTGTTAATTGTAAATACCCTCTCGCAATTGTTTGGTAATTGTCGATAATTCTTAGCCCTAAAGGGCACGATCTGCTTCGCTGTATGGTTGACCAAAGAAATAAGTTTGATTAATTTGCTCAATTTGTGAACGTAAACAGCTCCTTCCGCATAACCCGAGACGTGTGTGAGACGAGAGCAAGAGCAAGGCAAGAGCGAATTGAAAGCGAGTTAACCCGAGACTTATTTGCTGTCTGACTACCATTTTTTGCCGAAAAGCACCAACCTTATGCAAGCATAGTCTGCCGCTATGCTACCAAAAAAACACGTCCGTGCACATTTTTCTTCGGGAAAGTTTGCAAATGTGCATTTTTTTTTGTAACTTTGCAGTCCAAAGTTGCAAAGACATGCCTCCACGGACAAATGACATATCTCTGTTTCTTGCTTTTTGCATCGAGCAATACAAGCAACGACACCACATGAATGGTGAACGGGCTATGCAAGAGCTTGATCAATACGGCGTGTTGGAATATTTAGAAGAATGTTACGCCCCTTTGCACACACAAAGCGCGCAGTGGATAATGGAGGATATTGACGAATTTATCGAAAAACGGAAACAATGAGAGTCTATCACGGCAGTTTAGAGCGTGTTCCTTCGCCCGAAATACGGCAGGCTACCCGTACTCTTGATTACGGAACCGGCTTTTACACCACCACTTCAGCCCAACAAGCCGAAGAATGGGTGCGCAAACGCATGAAAGACGCTTTCGCGCGCAAAGGCTTTGTTAACGAGTATGAGTTAGACTTGGAAACTCTCAAGCATTTCCATTGCATCTTCTTTGAGTCACCCACCGACGAATGGATAGATTTTGTAATGAGTAACCGTTTGGATCGCAATTTTGTTCATAACTACGATGTAGTGTACGGACCGGTTGCCAATGACCGTGTTTATACTTGTTTCACTTTGTATGAAGGAGGAGTGATGAGCAAGCAAAATTTACTTGCTGAATTACGAACTTACGATTTGGTGGATCAATATCTATTTCATACAGAACAGGCACTTAAAGCCTTAAGGTTTGTTAAGGCAAAGGAAATACTACTATGAGTGAAATTACACAAAATAACTTATATCTGATCTTGCCGTTCAAGGTAAGCCGAGTGGCAGATATGTTGTGTGCTGATGAGCATATCAGTACGATTGAAGCAATACGTCGTATCTATACTTCTGCGATGTACAAGCAACTGGAACAAGAACATACTAAACGCTGGCACGAAGGACCGGTATCTTTGTATCAAACGTTATGACACTCCGTCCCCTCTGTGACGTTAAAATTGAGGTGTCTCCATTTACTAACCCTGTCCAACTAAATTGGGTTACCTTACACAATCGTAGAGATAACAGCAGGATAATAGTAGCGTCCGTTTACGTGTCGTTATCGACTCGTTATCGACTCGTTATCGTGTTTGGGTGCTGAATGATGGCTAAAGAGATTTGCGCTCAGTGAATATTTTAAGCGTTTGAAATTTGTGGTCAGGGAACATTTTTGCAAAAATATTTGCATAATTCAGAATTTTTTTGTAACTTCGGCACGCCCCTTCCCTTCGGGCGGGTTCCCTCCGAAGGTACTGCAAGGCAATGCTGGGCATTTAGGCGATTGCTTTTCCGAAGAAAAATATCGCTAAAGCGATTTCCTTTTTAGTAGCACAGCACCAACCTTATGCAAGCATAGTTTGCCGCTATGCTACTAAAAAATGCACTGCCGTGCTATTTTTCTGCGGGAAAGTTTGCAAATGTGCATTTTTTTTTGTAACTTTGCACCGGAATTGTTGAAAATCTCATCGCTATGTCCTGTTTACGTGTACTATTGGCAATAATTTTTCCTCCGCTGGCGGTGTACGACCGCGGCTGCGGCTCGATGCTGATTGTGTTTCTTCTCACCTGCCTCGGATGGGTGCCCGGAGTGATTGGCGCGCTGATCATACTTAATAATAATGAAAATTGAAAGGATAAACCAACCCAATAAACAACATTATGAAGTTATGCAACAAACTATTCGGGAATGTAGGTCCTCTGAGCGTAGCTCTCGCCTTCGGTCTGACGAACATATGATACGCGTAGCGATAATAGGTTACGGCAATATAGGTCGTGCCGCCGAACAAGCCGTGAAAGCTGCCCCTGACATGGAGCTGGCGGGTATCTACCACCACAACGATTGTCTGGACTGCATGGCAGCGGACGTGGCACTGGTGTGCACCCCCACACGCGAGGTGCAGACGTTTGCCACCGTGCTGGCAGCGCGGGGTATATGTACGGTTGACAGCTTTGATATCCACGGCCGTATATGGGACTTGCGCAGTGCGATGGATACGGTGTGCAAAGCAAGCAAGACCGTAAGCGTGATAGCCGCCGGTTGGGATCCGGGTAGCGACAGTATGGTTCGTGCCCTGCTGATGGCACTGGCGCCCAAGGGACTGACGTACACCAACTTCGGTCCCGGACGCAGCATGGGGCACACCGTAGCCGCCAAAGCTATACCCGGTGTAAAGAACGCGCTGAGTATGACCATCCCGTTGGGCACGGGTATTCACCGCCGGATGGTATATGTCGAGCTGGAGAACGGTGCCGACTTCCGTACGGTGGAGGCCGCTATCCTCGCCGATGATTATTTTGCACACGACGAGACGCATGTTATTGCCGTTGACAACATCGATGCGCTGAACAACGTGGCGCATGGCGTTAACCTTGTTCGCAACGGTGTGTCGGGCGAGACGCACAACCAGCGGTTTGAGTTCAACATGGCGATCAACAATCCTGCGCTGACAGGTCAGGTGATAGTGAGTTGTGCGCGTGCCGCCGTACGGCTCAGGCAACGCGGCGAGTATGGCGCAAAAACGATGATTGAGATAGCGCCTATTGATCTGCTACCAGGCACGACAGAGAGCCTGGTGAAAGCACTGGTGTGAGCCGCTGCAGCTCAAGAAAAAGCCAACGCTCGGAGTGAAGTCTGAGCGTTGGCTTTGTATGATGTTGTGTGAGGGGCGAACCGGAATTTACCAGTCAAGGTCGTAGCTGACGATGAGGTAGTGACCGAAGCTTCGGTCGTGACTGAGCTCGATATGCTGCTTAGCCTTGGTGATATTCACGTCGCGCGAATAGCCGTACATGAACCGATAGGCGAAGCCCAGGGAGTTACATTTGTCAACTCGCCAGGTTAGTCCCACTTGTGCGCGCACCTCGCTCAGGTACTGTCCGAATGTTTTGCCGGCATACGCCGTAGGATTACCGTTGTTGTCGATTCCTGCGTAGGCGTTGAGGTAGTCGGTAGGTTGGTTGAGCGTGTTCCACAGTTCGACACTGGCGTACGCCTTCAGAGGTTTGCCGGGGATGCTGTACTGCGCCTGCACCTTGTGCCGCAGTGTGAGGTCGGCCGGGGGACACTCGTTGGTGTTCACCGAGTCGGTGCGGATGTTCAGGTCGAGCTTCTCGCGCAAAGAGAACTTCCACTCGTCAACGCTGTATTGTGCGGTGGCATAGACAGCTACTCTGTGCCTGAGAAACTCGTCAGCAGGTTTAGCCGCGCCGTTGGAGGCAGTGAACTTGTTGCCGTACACCTTCAGTGTATAATCGGCACCTATGCGCAGGTAGGGAATTGGGGTGTACGATAGTCCTATTGTGGTATATGATCTGCGGAAATAGGGGGCTACCTCCTCGGTGTTTTCCGCGAGTTCAGAGTAGGTGGACTCGTGCAGCCGCGAGTAGATTTCCTCGCTCAGGTGGATATTGATGCCTTGATTATGCACCTTGAAGTGCTTCGTGAATCCTACTTCCACTCGCATCTCGGCGAGGTGGGTCGTGGTATAATCCTCGGACTTCAGTCCTTGTGCCCCCACCGACAAAGGCAGCAGCAATATCAGGACGCTGACAAAAGCAAGCCGTTTCATGATCCAATGTATTATTTGAATTTGGTGATTGTTCCGATCGTATCTTCTTCGCCTGGGCGGAGCGTATAATGCAGTTTGATATACGCCACGTCTCGCAGGAAGTCCACGTGGCCTATCTCCAGATCCGTAACCTGCAGTCCGGTGCGCTCCTTGAGGTCGGCAAGCAGTGCGTCGCGGTTCTCGGGTTTGATGTTCTCGATCTTCTCATAGAGGATGATCTTCGTAGCCGTTCGTTTGCGCGATGCCCACCACTCGTAAGCCCCCGCCAGAGCGATGAGCGCACAGTTGGCGAACAGCAGTTGGTGCCAAGCCAGGCTGTCGGCGTGCAGTGAGAGCGAGTTCATCACCGCCTGTGCGATGATGATGAACAGGTACGTCATCTCGCGTATAGGCACCGTTTCTGTCCTGTAGCGGATCATGCCGAAGATAGCGAACAATCCGAGCACGAAGCCGGTCTGGATATCCAGGATCTGCATCAGCCATAGCAGCAGGAACATAGCTGAGGAGAAGAGCATGAACGTTACGTAGTAGTCTCGCCGCTTGCTCACCTTGTAGTAGATACAGTAGATGATGATCCATGCCATGAGCAGGTTGAACAGGAACATCAGCGGCAAGGTGAGGATATTGTCGGCAATACCCAGCGCATCTGCAACGGCGTGCATGAGGTAGTTAATACTGTCGGAAGCACCATACTCGGCGGCTATCGATGGATCGTAATCCATAAATTCCAACGTGGGATTGTTGAGGTCAACTTGTAGCATATTCGTTTATTTGTTTGATGATACGATTTTGTTGATTTTGCGTATTTTGGCTTTGAACCGGTTCTGCTTGACCTCGTGGTTGGTGAGGGCTGTACCGATACAATACTTGCTGATCTTGAGTTGCTTGATGCGCAACGTAAGCATGATGTCTAGCATCGGTGATGGCACGTGGCCGTCGCGCTTGAGTTCGACGATCACCATGTTCGGGATTGTCGTCTGTTCGCCTGAGCGGAGGTTGGTGAACTGCAGCCGGTAGTCGATAGTGAGCCGTTCGGTCTTGGCTTTGTTGACGAGTGTTATTCGCGTGAATGCAGTGCGCAGTCTCGGGCTGATCTGCTCGAAGCGGTACCAGCTCTTAGCCGCCAGAAAATCATCCACACGTACAGGCTCTTTTCCCTGACCTATCAGGTCGGGCGTGAGGGTAAAACAGGGAATGCTGATACGTTTCTTCTTCGTTCTGCCTCGGTTGCTTTTGCGCTTGACTTCGAGGAAGAAGAGGTTGCTATCCACATATTCGCGCACCCGGATCTTCTGTCGCACGAGTTGTCGGTCGTGATGACGGATGTACATGTCAAGATCCTCGGTGTCGTAATACACGGTGTCGTAATCGCCGGTACGCTTGTTGTTGATCTGCTGGATGTAGTAGTTTGCTTGTGCCATCTGCAGCAGGCGTGGCAGTACTGTCATCGGCACTACATACTTGGTGTCGATACGGTTCATGAGTTTCACGCTCTCCATCTCCTGCAAGGTGATGGGTTCGAACTGCTGTAGTATGTCGGTTATGCAGGGCATGTCATTCTATTTTCTTTGAGCGTAGCGGTCTTTTTTCTTTTAGTGCAGCGGGCTTACTCCTGAAAAATATATTCGAACACCTTGACCGACTCCAGTTTGCCGTTTGGCAGGTAGTTGTACTGCTTGGCTTTGGTGCCGTTGGTGTTGTACTCGTACTTGCGGATGCGGTAAGGTTTGTTCTTGTCGTTGTACTCTACCTCCTTGAGCACCTTGCCGCCGATGGAATCCGTATATTCGTATGTAACCCGCCACTTCTGTCCGTAGGTGGCGTACTCTGTCTCCTCCACAATACGCCCTTGCTCGTCATATACCTTTATTCTGTCCAGCCAGCGGGTATGTGTCTTGTCGTTGGTGTTCCACTCCTTGACCGTGAGGTTCTTGCGCCGCTCGCGTTTGGCCAAGGTCTCGGGGCTGACATACACGTCTTGTGCCGCCATGCAGGCTGCGATACATAACAATGTGATTGCTAAATAACTACGTTTCATTTATCTTCTGATTTCTGATTTCTGATTTCTGATTTCTGATATCCTGCTTACCATCTTCCATCGCCTCCGGGTCCTCCGCCGCTGTAGGTGGCAGGGTAGTAGGCTGTATTGTTGAACACCGCCGTACCTGCACGTTGCCGCTTACTGTGTTCTTAACAGAATGATATAAATTCTTACATTTTGAGGATTACATAGATGATTATAGGCGCTGCAATAAGCGACGACAGTGTGGATATAGGCAGCGACAGGCTCATGCTGTACGAAGCCAGCGACACAAGGCAGTCGCATAACAGTAGCAGGTTGGCTCCTAACAATGCGCAGGCGGGCACGGTGAGCCGGTGGTTGGACGTGTGCATGATGCCTCGTGCCAAGTGCGGCACAGCTACGCCGATGAATGCTATAGGCCCGCACCAGGCAGTAACGCCGCCTGCCAGCAGCGAGGTTGCCAGCACGATACCCAAACGGGTACGCCGGATATGTACACCGAGTCCGCGGGCATAGTTTTCACCCAGCAGCAGACCGTTCAGCGGCTTGAGCAGCAGGGCTACCATCAGTGCGCCGATAAGCAGCACCGGTGCCATAACCTGCAACTCCGCCCAACCGACAGATGATAGCGAACCCAAGGTCCAAACGATAAATAACTTGAGCGCATCGGGGTTGGCGATGTTCTGCATGATATTTACCAGCGCACCGGCTACAGCACCTACCATCATACCTACAATCAGCAGGCTCACATTATCTTTCACTTTGCCGGCAACGCTCATCACGAGCAGCAACACTAAGGTGGAGCCGATAATTGCAGAAGTGGCTATGGCACCTGTGCCGGCACTGACCACTCCGAACAGCGACGTGCACATTACTACGAACGCCACGCCCAAACTGGCACCCGAACTGACACCTAAGATGTACGGTCCTGCCAGCGGGTTGCGAAACAGCGTTTGCATCAGTATGCCGCTCACGCTCAATGCGCTACCGGCAAGTATGGCAGTCAGCGCCTTGGGCAGACGCAGGTTGACGAGAATATGGTGGTAGATTTGATAGGTCTCGTTCTGCTCCCATAGGGCGCGCAACGGGAATAACGTACTGCCCAGACACAGGTCGGCTACAAACAAACCGAACATACCTATGCCAAGCAGAATCAGCAATACTATATTTCGCCTCGCAATCATGTGTAGTGATCAATGAATCGCGTACAAAGTTACAACAATTTTTCGATATTTGCAATAGTTAGCCCATAAAAATCAATAAATGTGTACCCTAATCGCTCTTTTTCACTACCCATGATTTGCAAATGTCATTTATTTTTAGTATCTTTGCGTCCGTGTTTGCCGGTGTAGTGTTTTGCCGGTACAAATATCAAATATCTGCCCAATGAAGTATAAAGCCATCTTTCTTGACTGGGACGACACGATCGGTGATTTTAGCCGTTCTGCCCAATGTGCCCTGACAACCATGTTTGAGATCCATCAGTTGTATCAGTACACCGATTACGACACGTTTGTCGGTGCTTACAACGAGCATAACAACCTGCTGTGGGAGCAGTATGGTCGTGACGAAGTGACCAAAGACGAACTGAAGATCGAGCGTTTCATCTACCCGCTCATTCACGCCTGCGGAATGAAAGATAACTCCGAGATGCGTGTGCTGGCACGGCGAATGTGCGAGGATTTTCTGCGTATGACGAATCACTTTTTCACGCTCATTCCGGATGCCGACAAGATGGTCAAGACCCTGGCGGCATACTATCCGCTGACGATTGTGAGCAATGGGTTTGTGGAGTCGCAGTACTACAAGTTCCGCAGCAGCGGATTGGATCCTTACTTCACGCACGTGGTGCTCAGCGAGGAAGTAGGTGCACAGAAGCCCAACCCCAAGATCTTCGATGAGGCATTGCGCATCAACGGCATAAGCGCTGCAGAGGCACTGATGATAGGCGACTCTTACACATCCGACATACAGGGTGCCAAGGCGGCAGGTATCGACCAGATGTGGCTCCGCCGGACTGACACGCCGCTGACGGAAGGGCAGACCGCTACGTATATAGTCAACACATACCGACAGATTACTGACATTTTGGCAGACGGAAAATGGGTGGCATAATATTTGCCGAATATTGAGTGAGTAAATTATCAAACGATGAAACATAACAAACATATAGAAGACAAAGACCTGAATAAGGAGGTTGATGAGATCTTGAACAACGAGCCGCAGGAGGCTGAGGGTACTGAAGGTAACACGGAAAATACTGCTGAGGCAGAAGCGTCCGAGCAACCGAGTGCTGAGCAGCAGTCGCCCGAACAACAGATTGAGGCGCTGCAGAAGCGCATAGCCGAACTGGAAGATATCCGTCTGCGTCAGATGGCCGAGTTCGACAACTACCGCCGCCGTACGAACAAGGAGAAACTCGAACTGATGGACACCGCCGGCGAGAAACTGCTGGTGGATATATTGCCGCTGGTGGACGACTTTGAGCGCGCACGCGACGCAATGGCCAAGACCGAAGATATCAACTCCTTGCGCGATGGCATCGATCTTATTTACAACAAGTTCATCGCCTGGCTCGACAAGCAGGACGTACACGCAATCGACACCACCGATGCCGACTTCAATACCGACGAGCATGAGGCTATCACAACCTTTGCTGCCGGTGAAGAAAAGAAAGGTAAGATCATCGACTGCACGCAGCGAGGCTACAAACATGGCGAGCGTGTTATACGCTTCGCCAAGGTGGTGGTAGGCGAATGATGAAGCAGCCAAGCTTGGCTGCTACAATAACAATACAATTATGGCTGAGAAACGTGATTATTATGAGGTGCTGGGCGTGGATAAGTCCGCGTCGGCAGAAGAGATAAAGAAGGCGTACCGCAAGTGCGCTATCAAGTATCACCCTGACAAGAACCCGGGTGACAAAGATGCAGAGGAGAAGTTCAAGGAGGCTGCTGAGGCGTATGAGGTGCTCAGCGACCCGCAGAAACGTCAGCGTTACGACCAGTTCGGTTTTGCCGGCATGGGCGGTGCAGGAGGCTTCAGCGGCGGAGGCATGAGCATGGAAGATATCTTCTCTCGCTTCGGTGACCTGTTTGAGGGTGCAGGGTTTGATCTGGGCGACTTCTTCGGCGGTGGCGGTCGTCGTGGCGGCGGTCAGCGTGTACGCCGTGGTACCGACCTGCGCGTACGCGTGCGCCTTACCTTAGAGGAAGTAGCCACGGGTGTGGATAAGAAACTCAAGATCCGCAAACTTGTGCCTTGCCAGCATTGTAGCGGCACAGGCTCGGCGGACGGTATGGGCGGTGAGACGTGCCCGACATGTAAGGGCTCGGGACGAGTCGTACGTACCCAGCGCGGTATCTTCGGCATGATGCAGGTGCAGCAGGAGTGCCCGACATGTCATGGCGAAGGCAAGGTGGTTAAGAACAAGTGTTCGCACTGCCAAGGCGAAGGCGTGGTGCGCGACGAGCAGATCGTGGACGTACATATACCTGCCGGCGTGGCTGACGGTATGGTTCTGCCTATGCAAGGCAAGGGCAACGCCGCACCGCACGGTGGCGTGAACGGCGACTTGCTGGTGATCATCGAGGAAGAGGAGCACAAGGACTTTGTGCGTGACGGAGGTGACCTGATCTACAACCTGCTGCTGGATGTGCCTACGGCTATTCTGGGCGGTCAGGTGCAGATACCTACACTCACCGGTGATGCCAAGATCACTATCACTCCGGGTACGCAACCCGGCAAGGTGCTGCGCATGCGTGGCAAAGGTCTGCCGATGATCGACCAGTACGGACGACAGTACGGCACAGGTGACCTGCTTATCAATGTGGGAGTATATATCCCCGAGCACCTGAGTAAGGAGGACAAAGAACTGGTGGAGAAGCTCCGCAAGAACAACAACGTGGCTCCTGACAGCCACACCGACAAGAAGAGTTTTTTCCGTACGCTGTTCGGCTAACAAATCATCTTCCTTAGGCAGGCGATGAGTGAATCGCGCCAGTGAGGAATAGCAAGGGCGAAGGTCTGACGGACTTTCGCCTTATTTAGTACAGAGTAATGGGGTCGGGGA
>CALZOG010000068.1 GCA_945827635.1 uncultured Bacteroidales bacterium | reverse complement strand
CTTTGTAGGCACAAATAAAGTGGTGGACCGCTGCGCTGACAGACCGCTGCGCTGACAGACCGCTGCGCTGACAGATCGCTGCGCTGATAGACCGCTGCGCTGATAGACCGCTGTGCTGACAGAACGCTGCGATGTTTGGAAATTTTAAATCATTGATTACTCTGATATTCTAAATCTAACCTCTATAAAAAAATATCATTATGGAAACAAATGTAAATGTGCAGAGATCTTCGCTGCGTAAGATCGTGATTGTGGCAGTTGTGCTCGGAGCCTTGGCTATTGCAATTGCCTTGTGTATGACCGTTGTCGATACCTCGGAAGTAGGTATCAAGTTCAAGAAGTTCTCGCTGACCGACCAAGGCAAGCTGGATGCTGTGCCTGTGACCGGTTGGGTGTTCTATAACCCGATTACAACGAGTGTGTATTCGTACCCCATCTATGTGCAGCGTGTGGATTATTCGCCGTTCACGGTTACGACAAAAGATGCAGCCGTGTTCTCGATGGATCCGGTGTTGGCGTTCCGCCTGAACAGGGACAAAGCCGTGGAGGTGTTTGCGAAGTACCGCAAGCCGTTGCGCGACATAGAAGAGGGATATATGCGTACGGTGATTTATGATGCTTACCGAATCACAGCCAATAAATATACATCTGACGAACTTATGGCTTCGCGTGCGCAGTTTGAGAGCGAAGTGCGTGTGATGCTTGAGCGTTCGCTGAGCGATGAAGGATTCCTGGTAGAGGAGTTCACCTCGCAGATTACTCCGCCGACCTCGCTGTCAAAAGCCATTGAGGCAAAGAACGAGGCTATCCAGGAAGCACTGAAAGCCGAGAACCTGGTTAAGCAGGCAGAGGCGAATGCGAAGATTGCCATTGCGAAGGCTGAAGGTGAAGCCAAGGCGCTGCGTATCCAGGCAGACGGCGAGGCGTACTACAACCGCACCGTGGCAGCCAGTTTGAATGAGTTACTGGTACGTCAGGATGCTATCGAGAAATGGGACGGGAAGTTGCCGGAGTACATGGGCGGAAACGGTGCAGTGCCATTCATCAATGTGAAGTAATGAAACAGATCAACTGGAAATCCATAGCTGCCTACGCAGGTATAGTGTTGCTGTTTGCCGTAGCGGCGGCAGTCTATTTCTGGCCATCGCTGCAGGGCAAGGTTATCTATGCCGGCGACAGTATAAATGCGATGGCTGCTGTACAGGAGAGCAAGGCGTATGCGGAGCAAGGAGGCAATACGTTCTGGACGGGAGCGATGTTCTCCGGTATGCCTAACTACCAGATAGGCGGCGGCAAGACATTGTCGGCGACCATCATGCGTCCGATGAACGCGATAACGATCCTGGGACCGAAGATTGCGTTCTTTGTGTTCTTCTTCTACCTGCTGGCGTTCTTTGCGCTGCTGCGTACGTTCGGCGTGGATAAGTGGCTGAGTGTAGCCGGTGCGTTTGCGATAGCGATGTCGTCGTACTTCTTTGTGATCATTGCGGCGCAACACGGCGGCAAGACGATATCCATCACGTGGATGATACCTGTAGTGATAGGATTTTACCTGACGTACAGAAAGAAGTATTGGATAGGCGCGTTGCTGATTATGTTCTTCGTGCCGGTAGGATTCTTCCGTCACCCACAAATGTCGTATTACATTTGTATGATGATCGGCATCCTGTTCTTCGGCGAACTGGCAATAGCCGCCAAGGCGAAGGAGTGGAAGCACTTCGCGATAGCCTCGGCAGTGTTCTTTGCATCGTTTGCCATAGGAATGGGCATAGGCAGCGCCAATATCTTCACCAATCAGGAATACGCCAACGAAACGATGCGCGGCGGACACTCCGACCTGGTGAAAGAGAGTGATGCGCAGAACAAAACCAAAGGTCTGGATCTGGATTATGCCACGGCGTGGAGCGAAGGAGTGGGTGAGAGCCTGACGTTCCTCGTGCCGAACTACATGGGCGGTGCGTCGGGATACAATCTTGGCAAAGACTCGCAACTGGAGAAAGATCTGACCAAACTTGGCGTTCCTCGCCGTCAGGCACAGCAGTTCTGCCAACACGCTCCGACGTATTGGGGCGAGAAAGCGTTCACTTCAGGACCTGTGTATATGGGTGCGATAGTGATCTTCCTGTTTGTGCTGGCGCTGCTGATAGTAGACGGGCCGTATAAGTGGGCACTGCTGGTGGCTACGCTGTTCTCGGTGATGCTGAGTTGGGGAAGGAATTTTATGTGGTTGACGGAGTTGTTCTTCAACTACTTCCCGATGTACAACAAGTTCAGGGCAGTCGAGTCGATACTGATTGTGGCGGAGATAACCGTTCCTTGGCTTGCGTTCCTCGGATTGAAAGCGCTGTCGGACAAACAGGTGCCATGGCAGCGTGTGCAGCGCAGTATTCTGATCTCCGGCGGTGTGACGGCAGGCGTATGTGCGCTGGTAGCGTTGCTGTCGGGCAGTATAGATGCGACATCGAGTTACGATGCATCGTGGAAAGCGCAGGTTGGTCAGCAGATCTACGACCTGATTGTCAGTCAACGTCAGGAACTGATCCGCAGCGATGCGTGGCGCAGTTTCCTGTTTGTGCTGTTAGGCTGCGGCGTGACGTATTGGTACGCCTATACGCAGTACAACCGCGCGGAAAAGAAGAACGCGACGGTGATTGCAGGCTTGGCGCTTACCATACTGATTGTGGCGGATATGTGGCCTGTTGACAAACGTTTCTGCAACGATGCGATGTTTGCGACCAAGAAAGAGGAGCAGAAAGCGTTTGTGATGCAGCCTTACGAGAAAGAGATCTTGCAAGACACGAGTTACTACCGCGTGCTGAACATGAGTACGAACACGTTTAACGAGGCTCGTACGGGCTATTATCTGCACTCGATAGGCGGTTACTCGGCAGCCAAGTTACGCAGGTATCAGGATCTGATTGACGTGCATATCAGCCGTGAGATGAATCCGCTGCAGCAAGCCGTGTCGCTCACGGGCGGCCGTCTGGAGAACGATCCGCAACAAGGTGCTGCTTTCCCTGTACTGAATATGCTGAATATGAAGTATGCCGTTGTGCCGACGCAAGGCGGACAGGCTGTGCCGGTGACTAATCCGTGGGCATACGGGCCTGTGTGGCTGGTGGAGGAAGTGCAGACAGCCAACACGCCCAACGAGGAGATAGAGGCGTTGAACACGATAGATATGAAGCGTGTGGCTGTAGCGGACAAAGAGTTTGCGCAGTTGCTGGCAGGCGAGAATACGCCAAGCGAGCAGGATAAAGTGGAGTTTGTTGAGTACAAACCCAACGAAATGCGGTACAAGACCGACTTGTCAAGCGAGCGGGTGGTTGTGTTCTCGGAGATCTATTATCCTCACGGCTGGCACTTGTACGTAGATGGAGCAGACGAGTTGCCCATAGCGCGTGTGAACTATATGTTGCGTGCCGCGCGTGTGCCTGCCGGAGTGCACGAACTGAAGATGGTTTTTGCACCGGAATCGGTGAAGAAAGGCGATATGCTGTCCGTAGGCTGTATGGTTATTTTCCTTTTGACGCTGATTGCTGCTTTGGCCATGGCGTACCGAGGAAGAAAAAAGACAGATGAGGCAGGCGCATAATCAATCGCGTTATACCGATACTGACAAGTAGTAGCATCGCAGCAACAAGCGGTGCTACTACTATGTTGAACAGCCACGGATTGAGACTGTCGCAACAGAGCAGAGTAGGGCATAGACGCTCGCGAACCATGATAATCAGCGAGTGGATGATATAGATGCCGAGGGCCAGTTGCCCGAGGGAAGAGAGGTAGTTGAGTGTTGAGTGTTGAGGGTTGAGAGTTGAGTGTTGAGAGTTGAGTGTTGAGGGTTGAGTGTTGAGTGTTGAGTGTTGAGGGTTGAAAGTTGAGAGTTGAGTGTTGAGAGAATCGAGGTTGAGGAACAGGGCGAGGAAACCGAGACTGAGGGAGATGTTGACAGCATAACGGTACAGGCGCATGGCGATGTTGAGGATACAATCCGCGGGCGTTGAAGATTGCCATGTATAAACTGAAGGAATGAGGAAGTAGGATTTGTTCCAGCCAAGCAGCAGCAATCCGCCGATGAGCAGTGCGGTAAGTGCGACGGGTTTGCGGTAACGGCGCAAATCATCAAGGTGAGCGCTGATGAGCACGCCTGTTACGAACGACGGGTAAGACCACTGAACCTCCTGTGCTACAATACATTGGCTGATCAGTATCGAAACCATAGCAGCAAGCCACGGTTTGCGCAGCAGCGCGAGTGAGGCATACCACAGACAGAAACAGATAAACAGCGACTTGAGGAACCAGAAGTTCGTCCACAAAGTGGATAAGAGCGATTTGTCGGGGTGTGTGCCGTTGATGAGCGGCAGAAGCAGATTGCCGAAACTCATCAGTAATCCCCACGCGATGCATGGCAGTAGCAGTTGCCGCGCTTTGACGAGCAGCCAAGTGCCGCACTCGCGCGCCGAAGTGACGGAGCGGTGAGCAAACAAGCCGGAAACCATCAGGAACAACGGCATGTGAAACGAATAGATGTAAACGAATGCCGGTTCGTCGAGATGATTGGAGGTGAGCATAAACTGAACGCAATGACCCCAAATCACGAGGAACATGGCGAACAGCTTGAGTATGTCGATAGATTGAATGCGTTGCATATGCAAGTGCGGATTATAATCACACCGAAGTGCGGATAAGTGTCACACCTGAGTGTGAAATAGTGGTGCAAAGGTACAAAAAAAATCGATTTGAAGCAATAGATTTGGGCTATTTTTTATTTTTGTAATATTTTTTTTACAAAATGCTTGCAAATATCAAATTTTTTTTGTAACTTTGCAGCCGAATTTGTAATTTCAATATACCAAACGTTATATGTTAGATCCATTTATCCAAACACACAAGTATCTGATTGAGCACGTACAGGTGCCCATGAGGCGTCAGTTAATGGACGAAATTGACTGGAGTGACCGGTTGATAGCTATCAAAGGCGGTCGCGGTGTAGGTAAGACCGATTTCCTGTTGGCATACGCTCGCGAGAAGTCTCGCCGTCTGCCGCATGAGGCACCGGGCGAGACGTTGTACGTGAACTTTAACAACTTCTATTTCTCACAACACTCGCTGACGGAGTTTGCAGCCGAGTTTGTGAAGAAAGGTGGCAAGACCCTGCTCTTGGATCAGGTGTTCAAGTACCCAAACTGGGCTCACGACATACGTGTCTGCCACGACAAGTACAAAGCCTTGCACATTGTGTTTACGGCTTCGCCTGTGATGGATCTGGAGGGCGACGAGTGCAAAGACTTGAGCAATGTGGTGAAGATCTACAACTTGCGCGGTTTCTCGCTGCGTGAGTACCTGAATCTGCAGGCGCATGTTCAGCTTGACACGTACTCGCTCGACGATATACTCCAGCACCACGAGCTCATAGCGCGTGAGGTGTTGAGTCAGGTTCGTCCGCAGCAGTATATGGACGCTTATCTGCACCACGGCTACTATCCGTCGTATCTGGAGAACAGGAACTTCAGCGAGGAGTTGCTGCGCACCATGAACATGGCGTTGGAGGTAGATGTGCTGATTATCAAGCAGATTGACGTGCCGTATCTGAACAAGATTCGCAAGTTGCTCTATCTGATTATGGAGAACGCTCCGTATGTGCCGAACGTATCGACGTTGTCGGAGCAGATTGAGACGTCACGTGCCACCACGATGAACTACTTAGGTTACATGCAACGTGCACGCCTGATCAACCTGCTGTACGACGAAGGCAGGTCGTTCCCGAGCAAGCCGAGCAAGGTTTATCTGCAGAACACGAACATCGCGTACATGAACTTTGCGCGCGAAATCACGAACCAGGATATAGCCGAGACGTTCTTCTACAACTCGATTCACTCGTGCCACAAGATCAATTCGACGGAGCGTAATGCGATGTTCGTGATTGACGGCAAGCACTATTTCGACGTGAAAGACAAGATGCCGGTTCGTACGCCGATTCGTCCGACAGCCGTTGCGAACATCGAGTACGGTCGCGGAAACGCTATCCCGTTGTGGTTGTTCGGATTCCTCTACTAAGTAACGCGGACGTTCAGCATGCTTACGTAATGCTAACGAGATGCTAACGAGTAAAGTCTAGGATTACCCCGACAAAGGATCGATAAAACCCCGATAAAGGATTGATAAAACCCCGACAAAGGATCGTCAAAACATTGATAAAACCCCGATTATCCTGCACGTTTTTAGCGTGACGGAGGAAAAAATGCAAACAGATAAAAAAGAATACAATAATACTATGGCAGAAAAGAAATTTATGACAATGGACGGCAACGCTGCAGCAGCGCATATTGCGTACATGTTCAGCGAGGTAGCCGCTATTTATCCTATCACTCCGTCGTCGCCCATGGCGGAGAACGTTGATGAGTGGGCAGCACAAGGCCGCAAGAACATGTTCGGCGAGACTGTTCTGGTACAAGAGATGCAGAGCGAGGGCGGTGCAGCAGGCGCTGTACACGGTTCGCTTCAGGCAGGTGCGTTGACCACGACGTTCACCGCATCGCAGGGACTGCTGCTGATGATTCCGAACATGTACAAGATAGCCGGCGAGTTGCTGCCGACCGTATTCCATGTATCGGCTCGTACGCTTGCCAGCCACGTGCTGTGTATCTTCGGTGATCATCAGGATGTGATGGCTTGCCGTCAGACCGGCTTTGCCATGCTGGCCGAAGGCAGTGTACAGGAGGTGATGGATCTGGCCGGTGTAGCCCACTTGGCAACGATCAAGAGCCGCGTGCCTTTCCTGAACTTCTTCGACGGTTTCCGTACCTCACACGAGTATCAGAAAGTTGAGGTAGTGGATATGGAAGATCTGCGTCCGCTGGTAGATATGCAGGCGCTTCAGGAGTTCCGCGAGCGTGCGCTGAGCCCGATGCGCCCTGTAATGCGCGGTATGGCTGAGAACCCCGATGTATTCTTCACCCATCGCGAGGCTTGCAACAGTTGGTACAACGGCGTGGAGGATATTGTGAGCGACTATATGGACAAGATCAGCGAGATTACCGGTAGGAAGTACCGTCCGTTCTCGTACTATGGTGACCCTGAAGCCGAGAATATCATCATTTGTATGGGTTCAGCCTGCGAGGCTATCCGCGAGGTGATTGACTACGAGGCAGCCAACGGCAAGAAACTTGGTATGATCAATGTTCACCTGTATCGTCCGTTCAGCCTGAAGTACCTGAAAGAGGCTCTGCCTGCAAGTGTTAAGCGCATCTGCGTACTTGACCGCACGAAAGAGCCGGGCGCTAACGGCGAGCCGTTGTATCTGGATGTAAAGGATGCTTTGAGTGAACTCGGATTGCAGAATATATTGGTAGTAGGCGGTCGTTACGGTTTGGGCTCGAACGATACAACTCCGGCACAGATGCTGGCTGTATTCGAGAACCTGGCTCTGCCGCAGCCGAAGAACCATTTCACTGTAGGTATAGTAGATGACGTGACGTTCACCAGTCTGCCTGTAGGCGAAGAGATTGCTATGGGCGGCAAGGGTATGTTCCAGGCCAAGTTCTACGGTTTGGGCGCTGACGGTACAGTAGGTGCCAACAAGAACTCCGTGAAGATCATCGGCGACACGACCGACAAATATTGCCAAGCATACTTCTCGTACGACTCGAAGAAGTCGGGCGGTTTCACCTGCTCGCACTTGCGTTTCGGCGACGAGCCTATTCACTCGACGTATCTGGTAACCACTCCGAACTTTGTGGCTTGCCACGTACAGGCTTACCTGCACATGTACGACGTTACGCGCGGTTTGCAGAAAGGTGGTACGTTCCTACTGAACACCATCTACGAAGGTGAGGAGCTGGTTAAGTTCATGCCGAACAAAGTAAAGAAATACTTTGCAGACAACGATATCAAGGTTTACTATATCAACGCTACGAAGATTGCACAGGAGATAGGTTTGGGCAACCGTACGAACACTATTCTTCAGTCGGCATTCTTCCGTATCACAGGCGTTATCCCTGTAGAGAAAGCCGTAGAGGAGATGAAGCACTTCATCGTTAAGTCGTATGGCAAGAAGGGTGAGGATGTAGTGAACAAGAACTATGCAGCTGTTGACCGCGGAGGCGAGTACAAAGAGTTGACCATCGACAAGGCTTGGTCGGCACTGGATGCTGCAGCCGATGTCGTTAAGCCGACTGACGGAACGGAGTTTGTGAACAAGGTTGTTCGTCCGATCAATGCACAAGACGGTGACCTGCTGCCTGTAAGCGCCTTCAAGGAAGTAGCCGACGGCACATGGCCCAGCGGCACAGCGAAGTTTGAGAAGCGCGGTGTATCGGCTTTCGTACCGGTATGGAACGCCGACAACTGTATACAATGTAATAAATGCGCGTACGTGTGCCCGCACGCCTGCGTACGCCCGTTCGTATTAGACGAAGAGGAGATGAAGGGCTTCCAGGCTCCGACCATCGAGATCAAGGCTCCTGCCAACATGAAGGGTATGCACTTCCGTATCCAGGTAGGCGTAATGGACTGCTTGGGTTGCGGCAACTGCGTGGACGTATGTCCGGGTAACCCGAAGAACGGCAAGGCATTGCAGATGGTTCCGCTGGAGGGACAAGAGGCAGAGGCCGCTAACTGGCTGTACTGCGCAGAGAAAGTAAAGAGCAAACAAGATCTGGTAGATATTCAGGCTAACGTTAAGAACTCGCAGTTTGCAACACCGTTGTTTGAGTTCTCGGGCGCATGCTCGGGTTGTGGTGAGACACCGTACCTGAAACTGATCAGCCAGCTCTTCGGTGACCGCGAGATTGCCGCCAACGCAACAGGTTGTACGTCGATCTACTCGGGTTCTGTACCTTCCACACCTTACACGGTGAACGCACAAGGTCACGGACCTGCCTGGTCGAACTCGCTGTTTGAGGACTTCTGCGAATACGGATTGGGTATGCAGATTGCTCATAAGAAGATCAAGGAGCGTCTGGTAATCCTGATGACCAAAGCGCTGGAATGCGACAAGTGCTCCGACGAACTGAAAGCAATGTTCAAAGAGTGGATTGAGAACAAGAACAACGCCGAGGTAACGAAACGTCTGTATGAGCCGATGGTAAAAGCCATGGAAGCTTGCGGATGCGACGATTGCAAGGAGATATTGAAATACAAGGATCATATCGTTAAACGCAGTCAGTGGATCATCGGCGGCGACGGCGCATCGTACGATATCGGTTACGGCGGATTGGATCACGTGATTGCTTCGGGTGAGGATGTGAACATTCTGGTACTGGATACCGAGGTTTACTCGAACACAGGCGGTCAGGCATCGAAAGCTACGCCTATCGGCGCTATTGCTAAGTTTGCTGCTTCGGGCAAGCGCGTGCGCAAGAAAGACCTGGGTATGATTGCCACCACTTACGGCTATGTATATGTAGCCCAGATAGCAATGGGTGCCGATCAGGCTCAGACGCTGAAAGCGTTGCGTGAGGCAGAGGCTTATCCCGGACCATCGTTGGTTATCGCTTACGCTCCGTGTATCAACCACGGTCTGAAAGCCGGTATGGGCAAGAGCCAGGCCGAGGAAGCCAAAGCCGTAGAGTGCGGCTACTGGCACTTGTGGCGTTACAACCCGATGCTGGAGGCAGAGGGCAAGAACCCGTTCCAGTATGATTCAAAAGAACCTCAATGGGATAAGTTCATTGACTATCTCAAGGGTGAGGTACGCTTTGCGAGCGTAATGAAGCAGTATCCGAAGGAGGCAGACGAGTTGTTCAATGCCGCCAAGGAGAATGCTCAGTGGCGCTACAAGAGTTATCAACGAATGTTATCAACACAATGGTAAAACAAACAAGAACACGTTCAACATGGTTGCGCTTGTCGATTTTGATAAGCGCAGCCGTGCTCGGCGTGACCAACCTTCACGCTCAGCATGCCTTTGAGTATGCCGCGCGTGTGGGTGCAAATGCTCTGCTTTACAACTCCGACTACGGCAAGCCTATGCCCAACTACAATGTGGGTATGGACTTCTCGTGGAAGTACCGCTCGCCGTATTATATAGGTGTACGTATGGGCTTGGGAATTGATGTAGCCGCCAGCACCTTTGTTGGCAAAGATCCCACCAACCCGTCGCTGGGTTATGCCGACCATTACGTAGTGCCTGAGTGGTACGACTACGACCACGATATAGTGAACTACAGCTACGAGATGGGACATATCACCGAGACGCAACAGTTGATAATCGCATCCGCGCCGGTTCAGTTGGGCGTATTCATAGGCGACTTCAGCATGTTCATCGGTGCGCGTTTCGGCGTACCCGTTCACGGATGTTATTGGCAGCGCGTGAAAGATGCCGATGTGACGTTGCGTTATCCCAATGTGTGGGGTGGTGAAGACATCGTAATCGGCAAGAACACACAAGGCGAGCTCGATCCGAATACAGGTGAATATACACCTTATGAGTTTATCGAGAGTTTGCAGGCAGGCGTGTTGCACAAAACAGTAAACGGTATCAAACCTTTGACGAATGGTCAGTATGCGCAGTATAACTATCATATAACTGCGATGCTCGACCTGAACTACAGTTTCAAGGTAGGTGACAATACCGATTTTGCTATCGGTGCGTATCTGGAGTATGACCCAATAGGTTTCACTCCGAAAGCAACGGACAACACTTCGCTCATGGAGTGGCGTTACGCGGTAGATAACACCAATACGCCTATCTTTCGCCGCGAGTACAGTTCGGTGCTGCAAGCCAATCGTGCAGACGGTATATCCATGCGTCGTGAAGGTGAGTTGAGCGATACGCCGGTTGTACGGAAGTATCACCGCGCAAGTGTAGGTCTGCGCCTGAGCGTGAGCCTGTGGAGTGTACCATTGGATTTTGGCAAGAACTACAGAAAGCAGCAATTGTACAAAGTCTGCATGTGCGACTTCTTCTGATATAGTATAATCTGTTGGTTGGTAGAACATTATCTGCAAGACACGTAGTAGCTTATGATTCTTATTTTTTCCGCCCCGAGCGGCTCAGGAAAATCCACATTAGTACAGTACCTGCTTGAAACGCGTCAAGATATAGAGCTCAGTATTAGTGCTACTACGCGTGCACCTCGCGGTCAAGAGCAAGACGGTCGCGAATACTACTTTATCACTCCCGAGCGATTCGAGCAACTCATCAAAGAAGATGCTTTTGTAGAGTGGCAGCAAGTGTATAAAGGAACTTACTACGGAACACTCCGTTCGGAGATCGAGCGCATAGAGAACGCCGGTCACCATGTGGTGTTCGATATAGATGTGAAGGGCGGGATCAATGTCAAACGTATGTTCGGTGATCGTGCGCGTGCGATATTTATCTCACCACCCTCGATAGAGGCATTACGCGAACGTCTGACCAAGCGCGGTACAGACTCGCCGGAGAAGATTGAGGAGCGTCTGGCAAAAGCCGAGATTGAGATGGCCGATGCGCCGCTGTTTGACACGATTCTGGTCAACGACGATCTGGCTACTACCAAGAAAGAACTGGACAAAGAACTGGCAACGTTCTTAGGCTGATACACATGCCGAGGCATGTAAACGAAAAAAATATGCTGATAGCAATATACGGCGGCTCGTTCAATCCGTTGCATTTCGGTCATACGGGAATGGCGGCGTGGGTGGCGGAGCATACGGCGGTAGATGAGGTTTGGCTGATGGTTACGCCAAACAACCCGCTGAAAGCGAGTGGCATGCTTGCCGACGAACAAGTACGCCTGCAGTCAGCAAGAGAGGAGATACAACGGCTACAAGCCAGCCGTCAATCAAAAGGAATAGCGCATGTGCGCGTGAGTGACTTTGAGTTCGCGCTGCCGCGGCCGTCGTACACCGCGAACACTTTGCGCGAACTGGAGAAAGCTTATCCCGGACACCGGTTCGCCCTGCTGATAGGTCAGGACAACTGGAACATACGCCAACAATGGCGGGAGTGGGAGGCTATACAAGCCCGATACCCGATATATGTTTACCCTCGCGGTAAGGAAGGGATGAAGCAGATAGAACGCGAAACAGAAGGGCTGAACGGGGAGATTCATCTGCTGAAAGATGCGCCGCTGTTTGATATATCCAGCACTCAACTGCGCGAGCAGAACAAAGATAACAAATAGAAAAACAATAACATATAAAATAACAATTTAAATATTTATAGACATGACACGTACAACATTTAACCGTCTTCGTGAAGTTAAAGACAGTCTGCCCCACGGCAGCATGGACAAGATTGCCACAGAATTAGGCGTCAGCGCCGATGAGGTTCGCGCCTATTTCAACGGAACCGGTT
>CALZOG010000067.1 GCA_945827635.1 uncultured Bacteroidales bacterium | reverse complement strand
CCGTACAGAACAAATAACGAACACGGAGACACACGGAAACACACGGATGCAGATGAGCAAAAATATCCGTAAAATCCGTGAGATCCGTACAGAACAAAAAACCACTAAATTTTCAGCACAATGAAAAAGTACGTAAAACAAATCCTGCTGACTCTGCTCACCGCCCTGGCGATAGGTTTCTCGGTGCTCCTGACAGCCTGCAACGTCACCCGCACCATCACCACGACCTCCAGCAGCGTCAAACGCGGTGACACCACCGTGATCATACAGAGTAAGACCATCGAATCCTATGACGCCTCAAAACGACTGTAATAGCTCCGGAGAGGTTCAGACAAGCAGAAAGCAGCTGTGCAATGGCACGGCTGCTTTCTCGGTGAGTGGCGGATCAGAAACTCCAGTTCAGTCCGGCGAGGACGGTGGTAGGCGGCATGGGGAAGCCGGCATTGATCTCGTAGTTCTGCGCGAGTAGGTTGTCGGCACGCAGGGTAGCCCAGAGTTGGCGCCATATACGTACGGCGGCGTGTGCGTCCCAGAGGACATAGTTCTGCCGTTGAGCCGGTGCGGAAGGCGTAGCCAGGAAGGTGTACAAACCGTGGATATACTGCACGGACGTGCCCACGCGGAAACGGTCGTGGTGGTAGAGCAGGGCGATGTTCAGTTTGTGTTCGGGTGCCGCCAGGATGGGTTTCGCCATATACAGGTAGCTGTAGTTGGCATTGAGGTGCAAGCCCTGCCAGATGCGGTAGTTGATCTCGAGTTCGCAGCCGGCATTACGCAGTTCGCCGGTGTTGACGTTGCGGGGTTTGCCGTCAATCATCTGCGTCTGGATATTGTTGTCGGCATGCAGGTAGAAGATGTTCGCGCCGAGTCGCAGTCGCCGGTCGAGCAGGTGCTGGCGGTAGGAGAGTTCGTAGTTCCACATACTGACCGCCTTGAGGTCGGCATTCGCGGGCGCGTACATATATAACTCGCGTATGGTAGGGTTGCGGAATCCGCGTGCAGCCAGCACCTTGATTTCGGCATCGTGCGGCAGAATGAGCGACAATCCTCCCTGCGGCGCATACGCCAGTCCTGCCTCGCTGTGCCAATCGATACGGCATCCGGCATCGAGCACGAGCCATGCGGTGAGTTGCTGACGAAAATCGATGTATCCGGCAAGTTCGAACAGCGTCTTGCGTATGATATCCGCGTCACCGGTAGCGGACCTGTTCCATGCATGTCCACCGAAGTGCTGGTAGTCGATTCCGAAGGTTGTGCGGTTGCCCCGGAAGAACGTGACGGACTGATAGGCGCTGACTCCTGCCATGAGGTCGGTGTGCATATAGTCGGCAGTCGGTGCGGGTGCGTCCGCCTTGTGACCGTCGTTGATACGGTGTCTGCCGCCGTTGTAGTACGCACGTATGGCGCCGGATGTCGGGAAACGCGTGTCGGTGTAGTTGTTCTCGGCCGACAGCGCCGCCATGCCCCGCAGCACGCGGAACCGGCTGTCGAGAATAGGTGCAGCTACGGTGCCCGGGTTATGGGTGTCGAAGTAGGCTATGTTACCTGTGGCGCTGAGTTGCCAGTTGTCGCTCAGGTCGTAGCCCAGACGCAGGAAGCCGCTGTACTCGGCAAAATCCATGTTCGCGCGGTGTCCGCTTGTGCGGCTGTAGTTCGCACCTACGGTAGAGGTGAATCTGCCACGGCGCAGTTGGTTGGTCAGGCCGCCGTCCACCGTGCCGTAACTGCCGCCCATGAGGTGGACGGATGTGAGAATAGTGTCGTTCTTCGGGCGTCGTGTGACGATGTTCACCACTCCGCCGAGGGCGTTGCTGCCGTAGATCATCGATGCCGGTCCACGCACAACCTCCACGCGCTCCGCCATCATCGTCTGGTAGTTGTCCGCCACGGGGTGTCCGTACAGGCCGGCATACTGCGGCAGTCCGTCGATGAGCACGAGCACGTCGGTGTTAGGCGCACCGCCTATGCCGCGCACCTTGATGCCTCCGCTGCCGCCGGTGCTGACGCTGTAACCCATCACGCCGCGTTGGGTGACGAACAGTCCGGGCACCTGATCCACCAGTGTGGGCAGGATATTCGTCTCCTGCCGTTCGCTGAGGACGGAGTCGCCGACCACACTGACGGTCATCGGCAACAGCCGCGGGTCGGTCTCGCTGCGCGTGCCGGTAGCTACAACCTCGTTGAGAGTGACTACACGCAGGCTGTCCTGCGCGGATACGGTGAGAACAGAAAAGAGCAGAAAAGACAGATACAGCTTACGCATGAAGGTAAGGGTGTTAAGCGGTTATGCGGGCGGTTAGAGAGTCTTGTGGATGGCGTGTGTGATCACTCCCCATACGAGGAACGAATTTTCCTCGGTGACCTTGATCGGGCTGTATGCCTCGTTGTGCGGAACGAGCCATGCGCACTGTCCGGACGGGTCGAGGCGGAACTCCTTGATGGTGAACTCACCGTCGATACATGCTACCACAAAATTGCCGCTCTGTGCGTTGCGTCCGCGATCGACAACGACAATGTCACCGTCGATGATCCCTGCGTCGTGCATGGAGTCACCCTGTACGCGGGCATAGAACGTGGTGTTGGGATGCGGGATAAGTTCGTGGATGATATCTATACGTTCGCCGGCATGGTCGTAAGCCGGCGAAGGAAAGCCTGCACGGATAGCCTCGGCAAACTCCAAGGGCTGCGAGGCGGCAGCGGATTCGGTTATGGATGTGAGGAGAGACATGAAAGTTGAGAGTTGAGAGTTCTTATCTCGGCAAGCCTCGAACGATCGGCTAAAGCCGTATGGAGAGTTGAGAGTCGAAAGCCGATTTAGAATTAAAAATTAAAAATGATGTCACAAAAGTACAAAAAAATATTGAGATTTCCTAATATAAAATGCTAATCTTGCTTAAAAACGTAATTTTTTGAAGAAAAAAAACGCTATTACGACAATTATAGTTGCATTTTTTGAAAAAAATTAGTAACTTTGTACGCGGAAATGTCGAAAGTCGAATGATGAAAGATAAAAGTCGAAAGTCGAAAGTCAAAAGTCAAAAGTCGAAAGTCAAAAGTCGAAAGTCGAAAGTCAAAAGTCGAATGATGAAAGATAAAAGTCGAAAGATGAAAGTCGAAAGTCGAAAGATAAACCCAAATCATTAATAGATATGAAACGTATTTTATTAGCCTGTATGATGGTAAGTGTGGCAGTGGCAGTCAGTGCCTCCACCGTTACGTACACAGCCGACAACACGTCGATCTTCCCGAATCCCGAACGCGGCTTTACCGAAGAGTTGAACGGCAAAGTGAGCGTCAAGAGTCCTTACCGCGTCAAGAACCATATTGACAGCAACTGGGGTAAGAAAGACTGCATGACTATGCCGGTGGTACTGTACAACTTCGGTAACTTCAAGAGTCAGGACCTGCCTGACGAGATCCTGGCAGGCTTTGACGAGGATATGCAGGAGTTGCGCAACTTCGGATTGAAGTGTGTACTGCGTTTCGCCTACACCGAGCGCGAGAGCGACAAGGTGGATGCCACGCCCGAATGGGTACAGCGTCATCTGGAGCAACTCAAGCCGCATCTGGCAGCCAATGCCGATGTGATATACGTACTGGAAGCGGGATTCGTAGGCGTATGGGGCGAGTGGTACTATTCGCAGAACTACGGCAACGAGACGCAACACGTGACCGCCAACCGCAGAAAGGTGATCGGCTACCTGTTCGACAACGTGCCGGCGGAGATGTTCATACTGTTCCGCTACCCGATGATCAAGACCGAGTATCTGGGCGACTCCCGTCCGCTGACATCGGCGGAAGGATTCAGCGGAAGCGTACGTGCACGCATGGGTTGCCACAACGATGCGTTCCTACACAACTGGGGCAACATGGGCACGTATGCCAGCGACGACAATAGCGACGATCCTGCCGTTCGGCAATACATTGCTACCGAGACCTTGTATGTGCCCAACGGCGGTGAGACGAATATCGATGATGACGATGCGCTGGCTGAACGCCGCTACACGCAGGCACCGTCGGAGATGAGCAAGTACCACTGGTCGTTCTGCGGCTCGACGTACGCCACGCCGGTGACCGGTCGCTGGCGCAGCAGCGGGCTGTTTGATACGCTGAACGTATATATGGGCTACCGCTACAACCTGCTGGACGGGCACTACACCGACCAAGTGGCACCGGGCGGAAAGATGAACGTGACCATCCGCGTGCGTAACGCCGGCTATGCACCGCTGTACAATGCGCGCAAGGCGTACATCGTGCTCAAGAACGGAAGCAAGACGTACAGTCTGCCCCTGACTGCCGACCTGCGCCGCTGGTTGCCCAACGGAGCAAAGAACGCGATCAACGAGCAGGTGGCTGTGCCGTCCGACATTCCCGAGGGCACCTATCAACTCTATCTGCACCTGCCGGACATACACGCCTCGATAGCCCAAGACCCGCGCTACGCCATACGTTTGGCGAATGAAGGCGTGTGGGACAGCGCTACGGGCATGAACGACCTCGGCGCCACAGTGACCGTGAGCAGCGATGCACCAAAGGATCCGGGCGCACTGCCGGAGATGACGGCCCTGACGACAACAACGGCTGCAACGACAGGCGTAGGCAAGATTGTGGAAAACAATGCGATGTATATCCTGCGTAACGGTGTACGATATACGGCTGACGGAATGAGAATACAATAATCCAAACATCAATCATAATGAATCAAACGTTCACAACCATCGTCTTTGACCTGGGCGGTGTGATAATCAATCTGAATGTGCCGCGCTGCGTGGCTAACTTCAAGCGCCTGATGGGCGAAGACAATGTGCGAAACATTCTCGGCATCGACGATGAGGGCGAGGGCGTGGCAGCCGTGAGTGCCGCTACACTGCAACTGATGCACGACTATGAGTACGGAAACATCTCTACCGACGATTTTCTGCAGACGCTGGTTGAGCATTGCTATCCCGGCACGACTGCTGATGATGTGCGCAAGGCATGGCTGAGCATGCTGGACGAACTGCCGCAGTACAGACTCGACTATATAGCCTCGCTGCGCAAGGCAGGCTACAAAACGATACTGCTGTCGAACTCCAACGAGATGCACTGGGATCCTATATACGAGCAGTATCACCTCGATCGGTACTTCGACAAGATCTTTGCCTCGCATCACCTGCACATGGCTAAGCCGAACAAAGAGATCTTTGAGCACGTGGCACGCGAGGCGCAGATTGATGCCGCACACACCGTGTATGTGGACGATCTGGACAAGAACCGTGCAGCCGGCGAGCGTTACCTCGGCTGGCGTACCTGTGCCTCGATTGAGGAGCTGCAGATGATAGAGATCCTCAGCCACTTTGCCATCACCAACGAGGTGGAGACGCCGCAACCGCTGAAGATCGGTTTCATCAACGACTCGTTTGTGGTGCGCGCCAAGCAGAAAGGCGAACGCTCGTACTTCCTGCAGCGCATCAACCACCATATCTTCCAGAACGTGGAAGGTCTGCAGCAGAACATCAGCAAGGTGACCGAGCACATACGCCGCAAACTCGCTGCAGCCGGCGAAACGGATATCGAGCGTAAGGTGCTCGAACTGGTGCCGACCACCGACGGCAAGTTATACTACCGTACTCCCATGGGAGATTACTGGCGCGTATATGTGCTTATCGAGCGCGCCACCTCGCAGGAACGCGTCACTCACGAGTCTGCCTATCTGACAGGCGAGGCGTTCGGACGATTCCAGTGCCAACTGTCCGACCTGCCGTTTGACGAACTATGCGAGTCGATACCTAACTTCCACAACATTGAGTTCCGTCTGCAACAGTTGGACGAAGCCCTGGCTGCGGATGTCAAGGGCAGAAAAGCCGCCTGCATGGATATAGTAAATGCCATCAACAGCCGCCGCGAAGAGATGTGTCTGGCTGAACGCCTGTTCCGCGAGGGCAAACTGCCAAAACGTATCAACCACTGCGACACGAAGGTGAACAATATCATGTTCGACGAAGCAGGCAAACCGATGTGCATCGTTGATCTGGACACCGTGATGCCCGGATACGTGCTCAGCGACTTCGGCGACTTTATGCGTACCGCAGCCAATACGGGCGCGGAGGATGACCCGAATCTGGAGAACATTCATGTCAATCTGGAGATATTCGAGGCATATACCCGCGGTTACCTCAAGCAGGCTACGTTCCTGACGGATATTGAGAAAGAGTTACTGCCGTACGGCTGCCGGCTGCTCAGTTATATGCAGACCGTGCGGTTCTTTACCGACTACCTGAACGGCGATACCTACTACAAGATCCAGTATCCCGAACACAACCTGGTACGCACACGTGCACAACTTCGGTTGGTAGAGGAGCAAGAGAAAGTAGCGGAGCAGATGAAGGAGATTGTTAAACGATTAAGTTGTTAAGTAATCAGGATGGAGTATAAGATAGATAAGGTGAATTGGCCGGAGGCGTTCCCCGAGAAACCTGAAGTGAGTGTGGAGGTAAGCAATAACCACGAGTTTCTGCATCTGCATTACCGCGTCAGAGGCGCGCAGTTGCGTGCGGTGACCACCGAGGATCAGGGACCTGTTTGGGAAGACTCGTGTGTGGAGTTCTTCTGCCAGGTACCGGGTGAACCGTATTACATGAACTTCGAGACGAACTGTATAGGCGCGATGGTCGCCTCACGGCGCAAAGGACGTGCCGAGGATGTGCGACCTCTGCCGCCCGAACAGATGGCGCAGATAGAGCGCCGCTGCACCTACCCGAGACAGGCTATTGCCGAGCAAGACGGACTATTTGAATGGGAGGTGGAGATAAAGATTCCGCTGTCGCTCATCTTTGCCAATCAGGCACCCGCATTTCCGCAGGTGCTCCGTGTGAACTTCTACAAGTGCGCCGACAAGACCAAGAAGCCGCACTTCCTGAGTTGGCAGCCTATACCGTTGCCCAAGCCGGACTTCCACTGTCCGCAGTTCTTTGGCGAGATAGTGCTGGAGTAAACGAAAAGCAGCAGGGTGACCTGCTGCTTTGTTTTTCCTCGGGAGTGTCCTGCAGAACGTTGGTTATCCTATAGACCCCTCGAGAGATATCTGCAAGAGTTTCTGTGCCTCTATGGCAAACTCCATAGGCAGTTTGTCCATCACCTCCTTGGCATAGCCGTTCACGATCAGTCCTACCGCATCCTCCATGCCTATGCCGCGTTGCTGGCAATAGAAAAGCTGGTCCTCAGAGATCTTGGAGGTAGTGGCCTCATGTTCTACCGTGGCTGTGGGATTAGCCAGCTGCATGACGGGGAAAGTGTGTGCACCGCAGGCATCGCCGATTAGCAGAGAGTCGCACTGCGAATAGTTGCGGGCATTGTCGGCATTGCTGCTGACCTTCACCAGTCCGCGGTAGGAGTTCTGGCTCTGTCCGGCAGATATACCTTTGCTCACAATGCGCGAGCGCGTGTTCTTGCCCAAGTGAATCATCTTTGTGCCGGTGTCAGCCTGCTGGTAGTTGTTCGTCACGGCTACGGAGTAGAACTCCGCCGACGAGTTGTCGCCACGCAGGATACATGACGGATATTTCCATGTGATGGCGGAACCTGTCTCAACCTGCGTCCAGCTGAGTCGTGCGTTGTTGTGCGTTATACCGCGTTTGGTAACGAAGTTATAGATGCCGCCTTTGCCGTCCTTGTCGCCAGGGTACCAGTTCTGCACGGTGGAATATTTGACTTCAGCATTGTCGTGCACGATGATCTCCACGATAGCGGCATGCAACTGATTCTCGTCACGCCGCGGTGCGGTACAACCCTCCAGATACGAGAGGTATGCGCCCTCGTCGGCAATGAGCAGCGTCCGCTCAAACTGACCTGTGTTCTGCGCATTGATGCGGAAGTATGTGGAAAGTTCCATAGGGCAACGTACGCCTTTGGGGATATATACGAACGATCCGTCGGAGAACACAGCGGAGTTCAGGGCTGCATAGAAATTATCGGAGTAGGGAACAACCGACCCCAGATACTTGCGCACAAGATCCTCATGCTCGCGTACCGCCTCGGAGATCGAACAGAAGATTATACCTTTCTCCGCCAGCGTGTCGCGGAACGTGGTCTTGACTGACACCGAGTCCATGACCGCATCCACAGCCATGTTTCCTGCCAAAGCGGCACGCTCCTCCAAGGGAATACCGAGTTTGTCGAAGGTTTTGGCTATCTCGGGGTCGATTTCATTTACCTTTTGGTCATTTGCCATTTGGTTATTTACCTTGGGGGCAGCGTAGTAAGAGATGTTCTGAAAGTCGATGTCGGGTATATTCAGGTGCGCCCATTTCGGCACAGGCATCGTGAGCCATTTGCGATAGGCTTTCAGCCGGAACTCCAGCAGCCAGGCGGGCTCGCCTTTCTTCATCGAAATAGTACGAATAACATCCTCGTTCAATCCTTTGCCGATGATGTCCGTCTGTACGTCGGTGGTAAAGCCGTACTTGTACTCGCCGGATGTAACTTCTTCTATGATCTTGTCTTGTGCCATGTAATCGTTCAATAAAAAATGCCGCTCAATGGCGGCATTTTCGTGAGGTCGGTAGCAGATTCGAACTGCTGTCCCCGGTTTTGCAGACCGATCCCTAACCACTCGGGCAACCGACCATGCGCGTTCGACAAATGGTGCTGTCTAAGCCCCGAAATATAGGAGAATTTGCGAAACGCGGGTGCAAAGGTACAACATTTTTTTGAAATATGCAAATATTTTCGCAAAAAAATGTAAAATATTTGCATATTCGTGCTATTCTTTGCTTGTTAAGGTGTCAATTGCGCGCTTTGTGATGTCGTCGTCGCGTTCAAAGAGCGGGAAGAAACCCTTGTCGCCCATTATATCGCGAACTATATATCCGTTCACGATTCGCACGAGCAGTTGACGGGATTTAGCCAGTTGCTCATTGTTGGGTTCAACGCCTTTCTCCTGACAGAACTTGACGAACTCGGGCACCCAGTTGGCAGCCAGCAGGTGCTTCTCCAGATCCTGCCAGCGGGTATATTTAGCCAGTTGCTTGCGATGGTTGTCGGCATAGCGGTAGGCAAACTGGTATGTATAAGCGCGGTTGCTGACGATGTTGAAGTACGGGCTGTACTGCGTGGTGTCGCGTCCGACAAAGATATCGGGCATGATGCCTCCGCCACCATACACGATGCGACCTTTCTTGGTGCGGTAGGTGGTAGTGTCGGCAAAATGTATGCTGTCCACCGAGAAGAATTCGCCATGCTCGAAGCGATCCTCCAAATCCTGCAGGTACGTATCTTTGTCTCCCAGGGTGTAGGGTTTCTGTATGCAGCGTCCTGACGGTGTGTAGTAACGGGCTACGGTCAATCGTACCGCACTGCCGTCGGCAAACGGGAACTGCTGTTGTACCAATCCTTTGCCGAACGAGCGGCGACCGATGATTGTGGCGCGATCGTTGTCCTGCATGGCACCGGCAAAGATCTCCGAAGCTGACGCAGAGAAATTGTCAATCAGCACCACCAGCGGCACATCCTTGAACCGCCCGCCACCGTTGGCGCGTGCCTCGTAGCGAGGATAAGCGCGACCTTCGGAATAGACGATCAGGTTGCCGGCTTGCAGAAACTCGTTTGCCATCTTCACTGCCTGGTCGAGGTAGCCGCCGCTGTTCTCGCGCAGGTCAACAATATACTCTGTTGCGCCTTGCGAACGCAGTTCCGCCAGGGCGGAGATGAACTCTTTGTACGTCGTCTCACCGAACTTGTTTACACGGATGAAGCCGATCTTCTTTGTCTTCGCCTCAATGATGAACGATGCATCCACGGAGTGAACAGGTATGTCGCCGCGTACGATAGTGAAACTGAGCAGTTCGGGCGTGCCGGTACGCATGATGCCGAGTTTGACCTCGGTGCCTTTCGGTCCGCGCAGAGTATGCATCACACGTTCATTGGTAGTGCCCTTGCCGGTGAATGCGGAGTCGTTGACCATCACAATCTTGTCGCCTGCCAATACGCCCACGTGCTCACTCGGACCACCGGAGATGACTGCTACGATGTTCACGGTGTCATTCTGGATGGTGAACTGTACGCCAATGCCCGAGAATGAACCCGAGAGCTCGGAGTTAACCAACTCGATATCTTTCTTCGGGATGTAGGAGGAGTGCGGGTCAAGCTGCTTGACCATATCGTCCAGAACGATATCGGTAATAGAATCGATATCCAGCGAATCGACGTACGAACGTTGCATCAGTTGCAGCATTTGATCGGTCTTGGATGACGGAGCCACCACGAGTTGACCGTTCTGGATATAAAAGCGTTGGGCATTCACTTTGTTGCTTACGGCATTGCCGATAATGAATCCCACTACGATACACAATACAGATACACCCGGTAAGATATACTTTTTCATAATCGCTAAACTCTAAACATTAAACACTAAACACTAAACCTTCAACGCTAAACTAATCCGGCATAAAATCTACCTGTACGCCTGCGCGCTCGAGCAGTTCAACTCCGTCCATCAGACGGTACTTCTCGCCGTACACGACACGTTTGATGCCGGCCTGGATGATCAACTTGGAGCACTCCATACATGGCGAAGCTGTCACGTACAGTGTTGCTCCGTCCGAACTGTTGCTCGACCGTGCCACCTTGGTGATAGCATTCGCTTCGGCGTGCAGCACATAAGGTTTGCTCACGTTGTTGTCGTCTTCGCAAACATTCTCGAATCCGGAAGGCGTACCGTTGTATCCGTCGGAGATAATCATCTTGTCCTTTACCAGCAGCGCGCCAACCTTGCGGCGGACGCAGTAACTGTTCTCTGCCCACGTGCGCGCCATGCGCATATATAAGTGGTCACGTTTGTCTTGTTTGCTCATGATTGTGTAGGTGTTGATGAGTATGGTAAATTAGTGTGCCGTTTCCATTGTGCGTATTCTGGTCAAGGTCTGCCGGAGTATGCGCTTGCGTTTGTTGATCTCATCGGACAGGATGGGAATACGCGCCTGCAGCGATGCGCGGGTGGTGGTATCGGCTTCGTAGTATTGATGCCTCAGGCTATCCAACATTTCTATGGCTTGCGACTGTACGTGCTCCATCTCGATGTATTGCATATACAGGCTGCGCGCCGAATCGTTGCGGAAATCCGACAGGTGAGAGTATGTCTCATCGTCGTTGAGTACAAAGAAGATGGAGTCGTCCGCCGCCACACTCACTGTAGCTGTTGGTGCCACTGCCGGAGTTTCAGGGAGCTGCTGCCCTTCGACTGACAATAACGGAATCAGGCTGTCCAGTCGCGCCAAAGCTACCAGTTCGTTTTCGGGCAGTCCGCGCAGGTATGTACGGTCATGCAGGGCAATCTGGTACACCTCTACCGAATCGCTGCCTGTGCAGTGGCGGTTGGTGGCGAAGTATGCATAGCCGTTGATCTCATCCGCTACGTACAGGTAGTCATCTGCCGGTGAGTTGTAAGGCATACCGATATTCTCGGCGGGCATCCATTGCCCTAAGGAGGCGTTGTAACGTGTCATGTAGATATCCAGTCCGCCTAATCCTCCTTCGCGGTCAGAGGCGAAATATAGCGTCATTCCGTCCGGCAGAACGAAGGGATAGACATTGTTCGTTCCGCTGTTGACTGATGCGTCCAGCGTATCAGGCGATTCCCATTGTTGCAACAACCGTTGCTGACTGACCAATACGGTTTGTGTGGTGCGTGAACTATCGCTGTTCTGCGGCGTACGCACTGAGAAGTACCGGCGATCGCCACGCTGCGTCGTATAGCGGCTGCCCAGACTGTCAAGGCTCAAGATGCCGTTATCCTTGTTCACCGTATATACGCTCAATAACTCGGCGTATGGCAGGCGCTGCGTACTGATAACTTCCATGCGCGAGACATGCTTGAGGTAACGCTCAATAACCCGAGCGGAAGCAATACGCTGTTGCACAACGGGCCAGCGCTCGTGCTGCTCATCGATAGTGGGCAGAAAAGCCTCATAAGAGGCTATAGCCTCAGGCATACGCCATTGCTGATAGTAGATCTCGCCAAGGAAGAAATTGCGGAGCGGATACTTGGTGCCCGCCTTGATAAACAATTCCTCAGCCAAAGCATAGTCGCCCAACTCTTGGACACAACGAGCCGCACGGTACAAGTAAAGCGGATTGGCAGGTTGCTTGCGCAATAAAGCATCGTATTGTGCGCGCGCTTGAATATAGTCGCCTGCTACAAACAATTCGTCAGCCGTCTTGGCACTTTGACTGTAGCCGGGCAGACTGAATGAGAGTAGCAGCAGAATGATGAGCAAACGATAGTGCATTGCGAATAACTTAAGTATTCAAAAATCGATTGCAAATATACAACTTTTTTTTGAAATCTGCAAATTTTTTCAAAAAATGTATGCTGATAATGAAAAAAGTTTGTATAAATTTGCAAATATACTTTTTTTTTCGTAACTTTGTGCCGAAATTCAAAACATGGGGTATTAGCTCATCTGGTAGAGCGTAACGTTCGCAATGTTAAGGTAAGGGGTTCGAGTCCCCT
>CALZOG010000066.1 GCA_945827635.1 uncultured Bacteroidales bacterium | reverse complement strand
AGACCGCTGCGCTGAGAGAAGAGAGACCGCTGCGCTGAGAGAAGAGAGACCGCCTACGGCTGAGAGAAGAGAGATCGCTACGCTGACAGACCGCAGCCTATGGCTGCTGACAGACACACGGATAAATCTGTCAGTGAGTGAAACGAACGGTCTGTCAGTGAAACGGTCTATCAGTGCAACGGTCCGTCAGTGAAACGGTCTGTCAGTGAAACGGTCTATCAGTGAAACGGTCTGCCAGTGCAACGGTCTGTCAGTGCAACGGTCTGTCAGTGCAACGGTCTGTCAGTGAAACGGTCTATCAGTGCAACGGTCTATCAGTGCAACGGTCTGTCAGTGCAACGGTCTATCAGTGCAACGGTCTAACAGTGAAACGGTCTAACAAAAGTATGAGAGATTCTGATTATATATTACGTTGTTTGGAGTTGGCTGCCAACGGTGAGTATTACGTTGCGCCTAATCCTATGGTAGGTGCGTTGCTGGTTGATCCGGCAACCGACCGAGTTGTAGCCGAAGGCTGGCACCGCCGTTACGGCGGTCCGCATGCCGAGGTAGAGTGTTTTCGTGCGGCAGACGCGCGTATGGCAGGTCTGACTGAGGCAGAGAAAGCCGCTCGGTACGGCAGCCTGACGTTATACGTGTCGCTTGAGCCTTGTTCGCACTACGGCAAGACACCGCCTTGCGCTGACCTGATTGTGAAAAAAGGTGTGCGTCGTGTAGTGGTGGGCATACTGGATCCTAATCCGCAAGTGTCGGGCAAAGGTGTGCAGAAGTTACGCGACGCAGGCATAGAGGTGACGGTAGGTGTGGAGGAGGCGGCGTGCCGGCGGCTGAACAAGCGGTTTCTGTGTCTGCACGAGAAGCACCGCCCGTACGTGATACTGAAGTGGGCGCAGACGGCAGACGGGTTTGTGGATAGTAGAGAGTCGCAAGTCGAAAGTCGAGAGCCGAAAGTGGAGAGTCAGCCGCTGGTGATATCCACGCCGGTGACGAAACAGATTGTGCACCAGATGCGTGCAGAGAACATGGCTATCATGGTGGGAACGCGTACCGCGCTGCTGGACAACCCGTCGCTGCTGACCACCCGTTGGCCCGGGCGTAACCCCGTGCGTGTGGTGCTGGACAGACACCACCGCATAGCAACAGATGCCAAGATCTTCTCGGGCGATGCACCGACGATCGTCTATAGCGAGCGCACGGACTGGGCGTACGTGCTCGGCGACCTGGCGCAGCGTGGCATACACTCGGTGCTGGTGGAGGGCGGACCGACACTGCTGCGGCATATACTGCAGACGGGTATATGGGACGAGATGCACGTTGAGGTAGGTGCTATGACCATCGGCAGCGGTGTGCCGGCACCCAAGGTGGAACTGCCGGATACGTACGAGCAGGTAGGGGAGGCTAAACTATACACGATTGACAATTTGCACGAATACGAATAAAAAATCCGAATAAATTTGCATTTATGCAAAAAAATGCGTATCTTTGCAGAAAAATCACAATGCAAATGAAACGAACACGAAGAGTATATATCATTCTTGCCGGTTGTGCGCTGATCGGTTTGAGCGGTTGCCACCTGCTGCAGCGCGATGCGAAAGAGGGTGCTGTGGTGCAGGTGGGCAACAACTACCTGTACGCGGAGGATCTGGCAGCCGTGACGCAGCGTGCTACCACGCCGGAGGACAGTGCGCGTTACGCGGAGGCGTTCATCCGCCGCTGGGCAACGGATATATTGCAATACCAGGAGGGCAAGAGCCACAGCACGCCGGAGTTAGAGGCGCTGGTGGAGGATTATCGCCGGAGTCTGTATGTGGCGGAGTATGAGCGTTACGTGGTGGACAAACGTATGCCCAAGACAGTGAGCGATGCCGAGGCGGACACGTTCTATGTGCACAACACCGACCGGTTCATCCTGCAGGAGAACATCTTACGCGGTGCGCTGCTGGTTATTCCCCAAGATGCGCCATTGCAGCCCGAGCTGAAGAAAAGACTGACCGATCTGACAGACGAAGAGAACCTGGAGTACATAGAGAAGTATGCCTACCAGTATGCGTCGGGTTACGAGTTGTTCACCGAGCAGTGGCGCACGGGTAACCAGATACTGATGCGTATGCCAACGAACAAGTGGCAGAAGACCTTGGCGGCGGGCAAGCAGTATGCGGAGCAGGACTCGACCTCGCTGTACCTGCTGCAGGTGACGGACTGCCGGTTGGCGGGTGAGCCTATGCCGGTGGATTATGCGCGTGAGGCGATAGACAAGATCATCCTGTCGCAGCGGCGGGTAGCGTTCTTGCAACAGCAGCGCAAGCAACTATACGATGAGGCAGTGAAATTCGGAAAAGTAAAATTCAATATTGAATGAAGAAGATACTGTATATATGTATGCTGATGTTCGCCGTGCCGTGCGTGGCTGACGAGAACATCATTGACGAAGTGATCTGGATCGTAGGTGACGAAGCTATCCTGCGATCGGAGGTGGAGGAAGAACGGCTGCGTGCGCAGTACGAGGGGCAGGCAATCCCGGGTGACCCGTATTGCGTTATACCCGAGCAGTTGGCGGTGCAGAAGCTGTTTTTGCACCAGGCAGAGTTGGACTCGGTAGAGGTGTCGGAATCCACGGTGAGCCATCAGGTGGATATGCGTATGAACTATTACATCTCGCAGATCGGTTCGAAGGAGAAGATGGAGGAGTATTTCCGCAAGACGAGTTCGGAGATCCGTGAGGAAATGATGAAGAACGTCCGTAACCAGATGGTTATCCAGCAGATGCAGCAGAAGCTGACGGCAAACATCAAACCTACGCCAGCCGAGATACGTCGGTATTACAACAGCCTGCCGATAGACTCTATCCCCATGATGCCAGCGGAGGTAGAGGTTCAGATATTGAGTTTCGTTCCACCCGTGCCGGTAGAAGAGACGGAGCGTATCAAGTCTCGTCTGCGCGAGTTCACGGCGCGTGTGATGGACGGTTCAGCCGACTTCTCAATGTTGGCGCGATTCTACTCGGAGGACACCGAGAGCGCGAAGCACGGTGGTGAGTTGGGGTTTGTAGGTCGCGGACAGTTGGTGCCGGAGTTTGCGGATGTGGCGTTCAGCCTGAACGACCCGAAGAAAGTGAGCCGCATCGTGGAGTCGGAGTACGGCTACCATATCATCCAGCTGATAGAGAAGCACGGCGAACGCATCAACTGCCGTCACATCTTGCTCAAGCCGCGCGTGTCTGCAACCGACAAAATCAATGCCATCCAACGTCTGGATAGTATAGCTCGTGCTATCCGCGCCGACAGCCTGACATTCGAGCAGGCTATCATCCTATATTCGGAGGATAAGAACACCGCCATGAACGCAGGATTGATGACCAACCCGAACACCGGCGCCTCGAAATTTGAGTACCAGGATCTGCCTGCCGAGGTAGCCAAGCAGATCTACGGGATGAAGGAGGGCGATATATCCGAGCCGTTCGTAATGATGGATCCTACAAAGAACAAAGAGGTGTGCGCGATCGTCAAGCTCAAGCACAAGACGGATGTGCACAGAGCCAACCTGACGGACGATTTTCAGGCAGTCAAGTCGATGCTGATACAGAAGCAGTCGGCAGAGTTCATCCATAACTGGATCATCAAAAAGCAGAAAGAGACGTACATACAGATTGACCCTCGCTGGGCAGGGTGTGATTTTCTGTTTCCGAATTGGGTGCATTAAGGTTGAGTGTTGAGTGTTGAGTGTTGAGAGTTTAGTGTTTAGAGTTGAAAAGTTAATAGTGTTGCTGGTAGTCGGCTTGTTGTCAGTTGTCAATTGTCAATTGTCAATGAGTCAGACGTTGGTGTATCTGGAGCGCGCGGATAATCTGCTGTTTGATCAGCAGAAGCTGCCGGATGCGCGGATCGTGGTGGGTAACGTGTTGTTCCGCCACGATGAAGCGCTGATGTATTGCGACAGTGCGAACTTCTACGAGGCAAGCAATTCGCTGGAGGCTTTCGGGCATGTGAAGATGGTACAGGGTGATACGCTGACCGGCTACGGCGACAAGTTGCTCTACAACGGCAATACGAAGATCGCTCGCCTGCGGAAGAACGTGCGGCTCATCCATCACGAGGCGGTGCTGACTACCGACAGCTTGAACTATGACCGTACGAACGATATAGCGTATTACTTTTCCGGTGGAAAGATTGTGGATGACCTGAATACGCTCACCTCTCGCTGGGGACAATACACGCCGTACAACAAACATGCAGCGTTCCGCGATAGTGTGCATCTGGTCAATCCGCGGTTCACGATGTACACCGATACGCTGCTGTACGACACCGAGACGCACGTGGCGCAACTCGTGAGTCCGACCACAATCCTCTATGAGCAAGAGACGACGATCTACTCCTCCAATGGCCTGTACAACACCAAGACGGAGGAGTCGCAGTTGTTCGACCGCTCCCGGGTCATTCATACCGATGGGATGTTTCTGACCGGTGACACGATCTATTACGACAAGAAACAATCGTTCGGACGATTGTATGGCAATATAGAACTCGTTGATTCCGCCGAGCAGGTTACGCTGCGCGGCCATTACGGCGAGATGTACGAGAGCGGTTCGGCAGCCACAGCCCGTCCCGATTGGGGTTCGCATGGTTATGCTACCAATCAGGCGTTGCTTGAGCACTGGGGCGACAGTCTGCACACGTATATGCATGCTGACACGTTGTTTACGGAGGAATTAGCACTATCCGACACGCTGCCTAAGGATAGCACCTATCGTCGTGTGCGGGCGCACCATAACGTACGCATCTACCGCGAGGATATGCAAGGTGTATGCGACTCGGCAGTGTATTTAGGCAACGATTCCATCGGCAAGATGTACGGTGCGCCCGTATGCTGGAACGAGAACAACCAAGTGGCGGCGGATAGCATTTACGTGTATTTCCGCAATGATGAGATCGATTATGCCCACGGGATGGGTTCGGCTATCTGCATCCAACAGCACGACCTGCTACACTACAACCAGATGAGCGGCAAGGAGATCATTGCTCATGTCAAGGATGGTGATGTGTATCGAGTGGATGTCAACGGCAACGCCGAGACCGTTTTCTTCCCAGTGGATAAGGCGGACAATACGCTGAGCGGCTGTAACCGGACGCAGAGCAGTTTTGTGAAAGTATTTATGGAGAACCGCGAGGTTCACCACGTGCTGTTCACGACCGCCACTACGGGTACGATGTATCCGATGGATCAGGTGAGTGACGCAGAGATGTATCTGGGTGTGTTCTTCTGGGCGGAGGACGAGCGTCCGCGCGTGCCTGCCGATGTGATGCTGACTGTACCCCGTACACCGCGTGCTGAGAAGAAAGCGGTAAGTGCCGCCTCTGACGATGAACCGAAAAACGACAACAAGAACAAAAAGACGGAAGGCAACAAGCACAAAAAGTTAGAAAGCAAATAACAATCAATAATGAAAAAACTATCAACCATCCTCTTAGCCCTGCTGCTGGCAGTCAGTCTGTCGGCACAGGAAGAAATGGGCGGTCTGGGCTTCCATATCGGTTTTGCCTCGCCTACATTGCGCGTGAATAGTCCGACCACCAAAACGCTGGAAACAATCCCTATGAACGGTGTGAAAGTCGGTTTGAGTTACGATGCCACGATCATCAAAGGTTTTGGTACGACACTGGGCTTGAACTACACGTTCGGCACGTATCACTCCAAGTGGTCGAGCGTGAGCGAAGGCGGTTACTCCACCACTCAAACCAGTTACCGTGACACGTATCAGGGTTTGGAGATCTTCTGCGACTGGCAGTACAAGTTCGAGATAGCCGGTGACACGTACGTAATGCTCTACACGGGTCCGACGATCCAGGTGCACCTCTCGCTCAAGGAGCAGCAGTATCTTCGTTCGGGTGATGAAACAAAGCGCCAGACACGCTACGGCTACGAGTACCGCGACAACGAGGCGTTTGAGGACTACAAACGCCTGAACGTAACATGGGGTATAGGCGCAGGATTCCAATACAAGCAGTTCTTCCTGCGCGGCGGGTATGACTTCGGCCTGTTCAATCCGTACAAGTATGATACGTTCCGAGCCATGGGCGTGAATTCCGACTATTACACCCGCGGTCGCTTCGACCAGTGGCAGATCAAACTCGGTGTGTATTTCCTGCAGTTCTAAAGACTCACCCCCTGCTCCTCCCTCAAGTTCACCCCACTTCCGTTGGTCGCAGGGACCCCGATAGGGAGGGGAGTGAATAGTTATATCCAGAACAAGGCAGACTTTTGACTATCGACTTTCGACTATCGACTAAAACATGATTCCTCCGCAGACCATAGAAAAGATCTTCAGTGCCGCCAAGATAGAGGAGGTGGTGCAGGATTATGTGCCGCTGAAGCGTCGCGGTGCCAACCTGATCGGGCTTTGTCCGTTCCACTCGGAGCGTACGGGCTCATTCACCGTGTCGCCGAGCAAAGGTATATTCAAGTGCTTCGGTTGCGGTGAGAGCGGCAATGCCGTGGGGTTTGTGATGAAGATTGACAACTGCTCGTACGCCGATGCGTTGCGCACCTTGGCGAAGAAGTACCACATTGAGATTGAGGAACGCGAACTAACACCCGAGGAGCAGCAGCACCAAGACAATCGTGAGGCAATGTTTGCCGTTAATGAGTGGGCGAACAAGTGGTTTCAAGATCAGTTGTGGAACACAGCGGAGGGGCAGGCTATCGGACTGAAGTATTTCCGCGAGCGCGGATTACAGGATGCGACCATCAAGGATTTCCAACTCGGCTACTCGCCTGACAAGCACAAGGCGTTCACCGATGCAGCGCTCAAAGCAGGTTATACCGACAAGTACCTGACCAACGACCCGGATACAGGTATCGGCACAGGCGTGTGCGGCAAGAATGACAAAGGTGAGGTGTATGACCGCTTTCGTGACAGGGTGATGTTTCCGATCTTCACTTCGTCGGGCAAGACGGTTGCCTTTGCCGGACGCATACTGCGCAAGAAGTACGACAAGAACGGCAACGAGATTCCAACCGGCAAGTATGTCAACTCGCCCGGCTCGACTATCTACTCCAAGACGAACGAGTTGTACGGTCTGTATCAAGCCAAGCAGCAGATCGCTCGTCAGAACCTGTGTTACCTGGTTGAGGGACAGATGGATGTGCTATCGATGCACCAGGCGGGCATATGTAACGTGGTGGCCTCCGGCGGCACGGCACTCACCAAGGAGCAGGTGCGGCTGATCAAACGCCTTACCACGAACATCACCGTGCTTTACGATGGCGATGCGGCAGGCATACATGCGGCGATAAGGGGTATAGACATGTTCCTGACCGAAGGATTCTTTGTGAAAGTAGTATTGCTGCCCGATGGCGAAGACCCGGACTCCTACGCGCGTACGCATGACGCGTCCGAGTTTATTGAATATATACGCGCGCACCAGCAGGATTTTATCCGATTCAAGGCTCAGTTCAGTTGGGAGCAGGCTAAGAACGATCCGTCGCAGCGCTCCGAGTTGACACACGATCTGGTACGTTCGATAGCTGTTATACCTGACGAGATCACCCGCCACGAGTATATCCGCGATTGTGCCCAACTGCTGCAGACTGCACCCGAACTGCTCACGCGTGCTGTTGATCAGCAGCGTATGGAAGCGAGCAACAAAGCTACGGAGGAGTACCGTGCCCAGCGTAGGATGCAAGAACAGAACGGTATATTGTCGTCGCGTAGCTCATCGGCACCCGCTACCGGTAGTGCTGCACCGGCTGAGCCGACGGAAACAGTTGCATCCCGCCCGCGTATGACCAAGACCGAGCAGAACCTGCGCAACCTGACCGAACTGCTTGTGCGATACGGTGACAAAGCTTTGTATTCCTTCCCCAATGGCACAAATATCACCGTGGGAGGCTATATACTTCAGCAAATCGAAACAGACGGAGTAGATATTACTTTGCCGACGGACAAACGGATCTTTGAGGAGTTCAAGGCTCACCAGAACGATGAAGGGTTCGTGGCGGAGAAGTTCTTCACTTTCCACCCCGACCAGCAGATCAACGCATTGGCGTGCGACCTGATAGCCGACCGCTATCAGTTGTCGAGTATATTCTCGAAGGTGGCGATATCCGAAAACGTTGTTCTGGATGTTGAGCAGCGCTCGGAGCATGACTTGCTTGTGGAATTGGTGCCGCAACTATTGTGCGAACTCAGACTCAGTCTGGTGAACGACCGTATAGATGCAGTGCAGCAGCAGATGAAAGAAGACCCGGATGGTGAGCAATCGTTGCAACTGCTGGGTCAACTGAACAGCCTGAACGCCGTGAAACGCGAGATATGCAAGTATCTGGGCAACCGCATGCGGTAAAATTACGCTTTGTCGGTTGAAAATCGGTAAAATATGCAGTATTTTTTACTTTTTTCAGTAAAATACTTGCAAATTCGAAAAATATTTTGTAACTTTGTATGCGCTTTCGTGCTATGCATGTGCATCAGCACTGCGTATAAATACCATAAAACACAAGTCATCATAATGGATGAAGTAAGAATTATTGAGATTAAGAAGAGTGTCTTCGAAGATAACGACCGAGCCGCATATGCGATGCGCAGCGAGTTGAAAAAGAAAGGTGTATTTCTGCTCAACCTTATGTCCTCTCCGGGCAGCGGTAAGACCACCACTCTCATTCAGACCATCAATCGTCTGAAACACAAAATCCGAATAGCCGTAATGGAGGCCGACATCGATAGCGATGTCGATGCCATCAAGATCAAGGACGCCACGGGTGTGGAGTCCATTCAGTTGCATACGGGTGGTATGTGCCACTTGGATGCAGAGATGACCGGGCAGGGGCTGGCAGCGATAGGCGACCAACCGGATCTGGTCATCTTGGAGAATGTGGGTAACTTGGTGTGCCCTGCAGAGTTTGACACGGGCGCGGTGAAGAATGCAATGATTCTGTCCGTGCCTGAAGGTCACGACAAACCGCTGAAGTATCCGCTGATGTTCTCGATCTGCGATGTGGTGGTGATTAATAAGATAGACGTGCTTCCGTACTTTGATTTCGATCTCGACAAGTGCCGGCAGTACATTCACATGCGCAATCCGAAAGCCACCATCATCCCCATATGTGCGAAGACAGGGGAGGGAGTGGACGCATTTGCCGATTGGCTGCTCAGCGAGGTTAATCAATGGAAAGAAGCATAATCGTCATCACGTCATGTCATCATCACGCCAGCACGTCATCACGAAATAATAACAAACAATAAACTATCAATAGTCTTATGCCGCAAATGTCAGATAAGTTTGTTCCCAAGCACAAGGGGGACAAAAATCCGAATCCGAAACTGCTGAAATTCGTTCGTCACGTCACGGACCGTATCCCCGGTAAGATCAAGATGACCACCGATGCCCCTGAGTATTGGGGCTTGGCATGCATCTTTGAGGACGAGATGGATGCCGTGACCCGCGAAGCATCGCTGGATCTGTTGCTTGACATGCTGCCCGGCAACTTCTTCAAGGTGCGCAAGCACCATACGTATGCCCAGTTGCATGCGATGAATGCCAAGAAACATTATACGCCTGATGATCAGTCATTTGATGACCTGTTGGATAAACTCTCGTACTTCGGAATGTTAGAGTACGACTACGGTGATCATTATACCAACGGGCAGGGGCCGGATAAAGGTACAACGTTCAACCGCGAAGACCGTATCTACTGGGTGCCGATGTTCGTGCCCGGTAGTGCAGAATATACGAACATGAACACCGACCTGATGGATCGTCATCCGGAATTGGCGATGTTCTTTGAGCGCATGACATTTTTGCCGTTGGAGAAGGTAACCCCCATGGTGCCGATGGGCGGTAGCGGTATAGGTATGCACGTCATACCCGTCGAGAAAGCAATCTCCATGGAAAACCAATCGGTCGATATTGAGCATATTAGTTACTGGCTCAAGAAATATGAGGGGCACATAGGCGTGGGCATCTGCTCGTGCCGTTACGGACGTAAGAAACTCGACGAGGGCTGTGCCGACGACTACCGCGACTGGTGTATCGGTGTAGGCGATATGGCGGATTATCTGCGTGAGACGGGGCGTGGTCATGACATTACCTACGATGAGGCGATGGCTATCCTCAAGAAAGCCGAGGACCATGGCTTCGTCCATCAGATAACGAACATCGATGGCGAGGGTAAGATATTCGCCATTTGCAACTGCAATGTTAAGATATGTAATGCCTTGCGTACCTCGCAACTGTTCAACACTCCGAACATGAGCCGTAGCGCATACGTGGCAAAGGTAGAGCCGAAGAACTGTGTGGCTTGCGGTCGATGCGTGGAGTATTGCCCTGCCGGTGCAGTTAAACTCGGGCAGAAACTCTGCACCAAGCATGGGCAGCAGACCTATCCGAAGCAAGAGTTGCCTGATGCAACGAAGTGGGGTGAAGACAAGTGGACAGAAGATTACCGCGATAAGAACCGCATTAACTGCTATCCTACAGGTACTGCACCTTGTAAGACCGCCTGCCCGGCACATATAGCCGTGCAAGGCTACCTAAAAAAAGCCGCCGAAGGCAAATATACCGAGGCACTGGAACTCATTAAGCGTGAGAACCCGCTGCCTGCTGTGTGCGGGCGTATATGCAATCGCAGGTGCGAGGACGCGTGCACGCGCGGTACAATAGATAGAGCTATCGCCATTGATGCAGTCAAGAAGTTTATTGCCGAACAAGACTTGCATGCCGAGACGCGATTCGTGCCCGAAGTGAATATCTGCTCCAATGTGCAGGATCGTTGGGAGGAGAAGATTGCCATCATCGGTGCCGGTCCGGCAGGATTAAGTTGTGCATATTACCTCGCCACGATGGGATACAAACCTACCGTGTTTGAGCGTAACGAAGAGCCAGGAGGAATGTTGCGCTATGGCATTCCGTCCTACAAGTTGGATAAGGATGTCATCAAAGCCGAGATAGATATCATGCGCGAGATAGGCGTGGATATCAAGTGCGGTGTTGAGGTCGGCAAGGATGTGACGATAGCGCAACTGCGCGAGCAGGGGTACAAGGGCTTCTATGTAGCCATCGGTTGCCAAGGTGGTCGCTTGCCGGGTATCCCGGGTGACACGTTGGAGGGTACAACCACGGCGATTGACTTCCTGCACAACGCCAATTGCGGTCAATTAGTCGAAACTCAAAAGGCTGCTTTGCTCAAAGATAAAAGAGTAGTAGTCGTAGGCGGTGGCAACGTGGCTATCGATGCAGCACGCGTAGCCAAACGAAGCGGGGCAGCCGAGGTGATGATGCTCTCGCTGGAAACGGAAGATATAATGCCCGCATCGCTTGAGGAGCGCATTGAGGCGCGCGAAGACGGTGTGGTTATCAATCCGGGATGGGGACCAATGGAAGTGAAAGGTGAAGGTGGAAAGGTGAAAGGAATCACTTTCAAGAAGTGCCTGTCGGTGTTCGACAAGGATCATAAGTTCGCGCCCACATTCGATGAGAACGAGACAATCACGCTCGACGCCGATTGGGTGATCTTTGCCATTGGGCAAACCGTTGTACTGAAGGATCTGCTCAAGGATACCAAGGTAGAGTTCTTCCGCGGCGTATATCCTGTAGCCGACAAACTGACCTATCAGACTGCCGAGCTGGATATCTTTGTGGGCGGTGATGTGTTTACCGGTCCTAAGTTTGCCATCGATGCCATCGCTGCGGGTAAGGAGGCGGCTGAGAGTCTGCATCGCTACGTGCAGCACGGCCATATGACGATCGGTCGTAACCGCCGAGACTTTATCGAACTCAACAAACAGGATATTTTGGTTGAGCAGTACGACAACGGAAGTCGTCAGGAGCCGGGAGTCGTTCCGACAAAGACGAAGTTTGATGAGTACCACGGTACGCTCACCGAGGAGCAGGTTAAGAAGGAAACAGCCCGTTGCCTCAGTTGCGGCGCATCGGTAGTGGATGAGAATAGGTGTATCGGCTGCGGTATATGTACCACCAAATGCGCTTTCGATGCTATCCATCTGCATCGCGAACATCCCGAAGCCAGTGTGATGCGCACATCGGAGAATAAGTTTGACGGCATCCTTCCCTACATGATCAAACGTGCCGGGAAGATTATGTTTAAGAAGTAAATGTTGAGAACTGCTTGTAGATAATTTCATATTGGAGAGCCTGACGGCTGTTGGTTAACTTCGCTGTTATTTAGTTTCGCTGATGGATTAGCCTAAAGGCTGTTAACACGCAGTAACCAACACGCAGTAACCAACACAACGTAACCAACACGGCTTAGCCGTCCCCAACACGAAGTCAACATGCACGAACTGGGAATAGTTTTCTATATAATCCGTGATGTCAAGGAGGCAGCGGAGCAGAACAGCGTCAAGAAGGTGGCTCAGGTGGTGATGAACATCGGCGAGGTGAGCACCATCATCCCCGACTACCTGACGGACTGCTGGCGATGGGCTGCTGACAAGGAGGAGATCCTACGTGGCTGCGAACTGAAGATTGAACCCATCTCGGCCATTACGCATTGCGATGGCTGCGGCAAGGACTATCCCACCGTGGCGCATGGCAAGATATGCCCGCATTGCGGCAGCCCGAACACGTGGCTCAAGCAGGGCAACGAGGTGGAGATAAAAGAGATCGTTGTGCCACAAGAGAACCCGTAAT
>CALZOG010000065.1 GCA_945827635.1 uncultured Bacteroidales bacterium | reverse complement strand
AACAAACCGATTGGGCAAATTAAACATGCGCTACTTTAATTCCGCCAACGGGTTATAAAAATTGTTTCTGAATGACACGCTTAAGTGTAAACATTAATAAGATCGCCACGCTGCGTAATGCGCGTGGAGGAAACGTACCCGATGTCGGGCAGTTCGCCATCGATTGCGAGCGGTTCGGCGCACAGGGCATAACCGTCCATCCGCGCCCCGACGAGCGGCACATCCGCCGTAGCGATGTGTATGCACTCAAGAACTGCATAACTACCGAACTGAACATCGAGGGAAACCCCGAACCGGAGTTCGTAAACATGGTCTGCGAAGTCAAACCGGCACAAGTGACGCTTGTGCCTGACGGTCACGACCAGCTAACGTCCAACCACGGCTGGGACACAATCGCTCATCGCGACTTCCTGACTGAGGTTACAAAACGTTTTCACGAGGCGGGCATACGCGTTTCTATCTTTGTCAACCCGATCCCTGAGATGGTGACTGGTGCCAAAGCCGTTGGAGCAGACCGAGTCGAACTTTATACCGGCCCGTATGCCGAACTCTTTGACACGAATCCCGAAGCCGCCATTGAGATGTACCGCGCCGCTGCCGAGAAAGCCCGCGAACTCGGATTGGGACTGAATGCCGGACACGACCTGTCAACCGCTAACCTCCCTACCCTACTCCGCGCATTCCCTTGGATTGACGAAGTGAGCATTGGACACCAACTGATCGCCGATGCCTTATACTGGGGCATTCAGGAAACAATCAGGCGTTACCTTGCCTGCTGCAAATGAATAATCAAAAACAATGAATAATATGCTTTTACAAATCGACACAACGGCTTTTACCGAGCCTATGCTCCCGGCTGAAGAGCCCGTACAGGAATCTATCAATCTGCTTACTATGGCGCAATACGGCGGCTGGATCATGGTTATCCTCGCCCTGCTTCTGGCGTGGGCAATCTACATCTTTATCGAACGACTGATCGTGCTCCACAAGGCTACGAAAGAAGACAGCACGTTCATGGACCGTATCAAGGATTATATCCACGACGGCAAGATTGACTCTGCACTTAATCTCTGCAAGCAGGCCGGCACCCCTTCCGCACGTATGATTGAGAAAGGTATCAGCCGTATCGGCCGCCCGATGCAAGACGTGCAGGTGGCTGTCGAGAACGTAGGTAACCTGGAGGTTTCTATTCTCGAGAAAGGACTCGTAATCATGGCTACCATCGCTGCAGGCGCACCGATGTTAGGTTTCCTCGGTACTGTGCTCGGTATGGTACAGACCTTCTTCAACATGGCGCAAAACGCCAGCGGAGTAATTGAGATGTCTGCACTTAGCGAAGGTATGTACCAAGCCATGGTAACAACTATCGGAGGTCTGATCGTAGGTATCATTGCCATGTTCATGTACAACTTCCTCGTTTCGCGTATCGACCGCGTGGTTCGCCAACTCGAGGGACGCACACTCGAGTTCATGGATCTGCTCAACGAACCCGCATAATCTCTAATCAGAAATCTTCAAATCTTCAAATTCTTATGGGTTTAAAGAGACGAAATAAAGTTGAAGCCACGTTCGCCATGTCGTCGATGACGGACTTGATCTTCCTGTTGCTGCTGTTCTTTGTAATGGCAAGCACCATGTCGTCGCCCAACGACATCAAGATCAATCTGCCGCAGGCTAAGGCGAAAACAAACACCAAGCAGGTCGTGGCGAAAGTCAGCATTGACGAATTGGGCAATTACTTTGTAGCCCTGGGCAAGGAGAAACCTATCGCCATCGATGCCGAGGACCTGGAGCCCTACCTGGCTTCGGTCCAGCAACAGGATTCAACGGCTTATATTGCCCTGCATGCCGACGAGGATATTGCGTACAAAGAGGTGGTACGCGTACTTGACATAGCCAACCAGCACAAAATGAAACTGGTTGTGGCAACAAGGAACAAAAAATAATGAACAACGAACAAAAAGCAAAAATAGAATCCGGCTTTCTGACCACGCTTACCATGGCGATGATTCTTTTGTTGCTGTGGTACGTATCGATTGATGCACCGCGTGAGACGGAAGAGGATGGTGTGGAGATAGCGTTCGGCGACAGCGAGAACGGCGGTGGTGCTGAACCCGAAGCCGTGCCTATGCCTGCCGAGCCGGTCACACAGGCTCCTCCACCCACACCGCAGGCACCCTCCGAGAACGACCTCGTAGTCCAGGAAGACGAGGAGTCGCTTGCTCTTGCCAAACAACGCGAGGAGGAGCGCAAGCGCCGTGCCGAACAACAGGAACTCATCCGCAAGCAACGCGAGGAGCAAGCACGGCTGGAAGCCGAACAACGCGCCGAAGAGCAACGCCTCGCCGAGGAACGTGCCAAGCAGGCTGCTATCGAACAGGAGAAACGTGACAAAGCCAATGCACTTGCTGGCCTGTTCGGCAACAACCCGCAGGGAGCACAAGGCAGCGGAACAACACAAGGAGCTTCGCAGCAAGGCTCGCAGAACCCTGTCGGACACGGCTCGGTTGGCGGTAACAGTTGGAGTCTCGCCGGACGAAACATCAAAACGCTGCCCAAACCGTCCACACAGTTCAACCAGGCAGGAAAAGTGGTTGTAACTATCCAGGTGAACAGCGAAGGAAAAGTTATTTCCGCCACAATCGGTGAAGGCACAACCGTCAGCGACTATCAGACCAAACAAGTGGCTCTGGAGGCGGCACGAAAAGCCGAGTTCTCACCATCTGACAACAAGATTCAAGTAGGAACAATTACATATACTTTCAAATTGAACTAAGTATGAACTATCTCTTTCTTGACAACGGCTTCGAGGAGATCGAGGCACTGACCACAGTTGATCTGTTGCGCCGTGCTGGCGTTGAACTGACCACAGTTGCCATACGCGGCGATATTCAGGTGACAGGCGCACACCAAATAATCGTGCACGCCGACCGCCTGTTTGACGATTGCGACTTCGCGGATGCCGAAATGCTTATCCTCCCCGGCGGAGCAGCTCATCTGGAGAACCACGAAGCACTGTGCAACCTGCTCAAAAAGCACAACGCAGACGACAAACTTATCGCGGCCATCTGCTACGCACCTTCGGTGCTCGGACGTCTGGGCATTCTTGAAGGCAAGCAGGCGACCTGCTACCCGGGATTCGAATCCTACCTCGGCGAGAGTTATATCGGCGGCCTGGTTGTAGAGAGCAAGAACGTTATTACTGCCAAAGGACCGGGGCTGAGCAGCGACTTCGCTTTCTGCATCATTGAGAAACTCAAAGGCTCGGAAGTGGCAGACGCAGTGTACGATGCAGCACAATACTGATCAACCGATACAAAACAAAAAATAACAACAACAAATAACAACAATGAAAAAAATCTTTACTATTGCAGCATTGTTCCTGCTGAGCGCAGGAATGTATGCTCAAGACGTTAACAAAGCTACCGTTGAAGGTCAGGCCGCCGCAGCCAAGAATGCAGCTAATGATCTTAAGACGATAGATACCGGCGAGAAAGCCTGGAAGTTCGATGGCGTAGTTGGTCTGAATGCAGCGGCCACAGGTCTCGTGAACTGGGCTGCCGGCGGTAATAACAACGTCAACGGCGTAGCTTACGCCAAGTTGCACCTACTCTACCACAAGGATGCTATCGCTTGGGAGACGAACTTCGACACGGATTTCGGACTCTCGTACATCGATCAACCCGAAGACCCCTTCCAGAAGTCAAGCGATAACATCAAGCTTGCCACGAAGTTCGGTTGGGAGTTCAGTGAGAGTTGGTATCTGACCGCCGTGGGAAGCTTCCAGAGCCAATACGCCCTCGGTCGCAGTTACGAGGCTGGGTACAATCCCGCTATATCCAAGTGGCTCGCTCCTTCGTACACCGACATCTCGGTCGGTATCGACTGGAAAAAGAGCGTCAACGGCGCTGACTTCTCGGTTTATCTGTCACCTATCGCCGGTCGCATATCTACAGCTTGGGTCAGCCACTCGATGAACCAAAAGATCAACGACGAGTATGCCCAGGCGGTCGGTGCGCTAGGTACTTACGACTTCCGCAGCGACTTGCAACAACGCTATGGCACGTATGCATATGCTAAGGAGGCTGTAACTGTCAACGGAGTAGATTATAAAGCAGGTGATAAAATTCCTCGCGACTTCCGAGCTGATCTGGGTCTGTCACTTAAGGGCGCTATCGCTTACAAGTACGAGAACCTCACTCTGAGTACCACACTCGGATTGTTCACACCCTACCAGGGCAAAGGTTTCGACCTCAAGGCACTCTACGACAAAGCCAACGGTGAAGGCGCATGGGACGCACAGGCTGATGCCGACAAGTATTTCCGCTACTCCAACAACAACCGCCAGTTCGGTCACTTCGATGTCGATTGGGACGTCGCTGTCAGCTATCAGTTCCTCAAGGTGCTCAATGTCACCTTGTCCACCAGCATGAAGTATTACCCGGGTGTACTCATTGCTGACAAGAAAGGCGACCTCAAAGAGCGCGTACAATTCAAGTCCGTACTCGGTCTGGGTATTGGTTACAGTTTCTAAAGCCGGAAGACTCAACTATTCATTCGTGGAGTATTTGCAGCAGATAGAGCAGAACGTATCACGTCTCGTCAGTGCCTACGAGCAGGCGAGACGTGATAACGACGCTCTCCAAAAGCAAGTCAGGCAACAATCGGAGGATCTCTTTGCCTTGCGAACACAACTCAAGCAGACACAGGACGACCTCAGAAACCTGCAAATAGCACACGCACTGACTGTTGACTCACCGCAACGCGTTAAAGCTAAAAATCATATCAGGTCTATTATCACCGACATTGACCGGACAATTGAAGTATTGAAACATTAGCACGCATGCGACCATCTATGAGCGCATCACAAACAATCCACCATGGCTGAGCAGACACAGGGCACACTGAAGATTACCTTGCAGATTGGTGACCACACCATGCAGTTTCCCGTCGCGTGGAACGAAGAGAAGTTCTACCGCGACGCCGCGGCTCACCTCAACCAAAGGTTTCAATACTATAGTTCTCACATGAAAAACAAGTCTGCAGAGCAGATTTGGGTATATGTAGCCTTGGAGGCAGCAATCAATCTGCAACGCGAAAACGCAAGATACGACTTCGAACCGGTTATGGAACGTATCAATGCTATCAACAAAATAATCACTGAAGCGTTGGATAACAACGCCGATAAAGAATAATAAACAACTATGAACCCAACAATGATTATACTCATTGCTACAGCAGCTTTCATTCTTGGAGCTACTCTCTGTTTTTTCGTATGCCGTTTTGCACGTAACGGAATTTTCAAAAAAGCCTTTGCTGAAGCAGAGATTATCAAGAAGAACAAGATTGTAGAAGCTAAAGAGAAATTTATTGCTCTCAAAACAGAGCACGAGAATATGGTTCGTCAGCAAGAGCAGAAACGCCAACAGGCTGACCAACGACTCCAACAGCGCGAACAACAGCTCAACCAACGGCAGGGCGAGTTGCAACGCCAGCAAAACGAGCTCAAGAACCGCACACAACAACTTGAAAAACAACAGCAAGTTATTGATTATAAGACCTCCGAGGCAGAGAAACTCCACCAGCAGGCACAACAGCAACTGGAGGCTCTGTCCGGACTGTCTGCTGCTGAGGCAAAGAAGCAACTCGTGGACAGCCTGAAGGACGAAGCACGCACCGCTGCACTCTCGTTCATCAACGAGACCATGGACGAAGCACGACTCAACGCCAACATGGAGGCTAAGAAGGTGATCATCAAAACCATCCAGCGAGTTGCCTCCGAGGCTACAGTCGAGAACGCGGTGAGCATCTTCCGCATCGAGAACGACGAGGTCAAAGGTCGTATCATCGGTCGCGAGGGACGTAACATTCGTGCGCTGGAGGCTGCCACAGGCGTAGAAATCGTTGTGGACGATACGCCCGAGTGTATCACACTCAGCGCTTTCGACCCCGTACGCCGGGAGATAGCACGACTCAGTCTGCACCAGCTCGTGCAGGACGGACGTATTCACCCCGCACGTATCGAGGAAGTTGTAGCCAAGGTTACCGAGCAGATCGAGGAAGAGATCATCGAGATCGGCAAACGCACAACCATCGACCTGGGTATTCACGGACTGCACCCCGAACTCATTCGTCTCGTCGGAAAGATGAAGTACCGCTCGTCGTATGGTCAGAACCTGCTGCAACACTCACGCGAGACAGCAAACCTCTGCGCTACCATGGCTTCCGAACTCGGACTGAACCCCAAGACGGCACGTCGTGCAGGTCTGCTGCACGATATAGGCAAAGTGGCTGACGAGGATTACGAACTGCCGCATGCCGAGGTAGGTATGAAACTCTGCGAGAAGTATGGCGAGAAACCCGAGATCTGCAACGCCGTAGGCGCTCACCACGACGAGATTGAGATGGAAACGCTCATCGCTCCTATCGTGCAGGCGTGCGATGCCATATCTGGTGCACGCCCGGGCGCACGACGCGAGATTGTAGAGACGTACATCAAACGTCTTAACGACCTCGAGAACATTGCTATGGCGCACGAGGGTGTGATCAAGACCTATGCACTGCAGGCTGGACGCGAGCTGCGAGTTATCGTTGGAGCGGACAAGATCAGCGACAAGGATACCGAACTCCTCTCGTACGACATCGCCAAGAAGATTCAGGACGAAATGACCTACCCGGGACAAATCAAGATCACTGTCATTCGTGAGACGCGAGCTATATCATTTGCCAAGTAGAATAAGACGCGACAGCCGAACGCTGAATGCTGAATGCTGACCGCTGATTACGCAAACAATACAACAACAGACCCTATATGGAAAACGAAAAACAATCTATTGTAGAACAACTGCGCACCTTGCTTAGCGAAGGTGACGTTACTGCTATCAAGGAGCAGGTTGCCGAACTCAAGAACCACTTCTACCGCATCGTGCACCAGGAACAGGAAAACCTGCGCAAAGCTGCCGAAGAGGCGGGCGAGGCGTATGAGGCGGTTGCCGACGAAATGGAGCAAGCCTTCCGCCAACTGCTCAACGACTACAAGGCACGGCGTGATCAACTCCTACAAAAGCAAAACGCTGAACTCGAGCAGAACCTGCTGCGCAAGGAGAATATCATTGCGCAGATGAAGAATCTTGCCAATCCCGAGACTGCCGATGTCATGGGCGACCTGCAGAAGATGCGCGACCTGCAAGCAGAGTGGAAAACCATCGGACCGGTGCCCGCACCCAAAATACAGGAACTGTGGCGCGAGTACAACCGCTATCAGGAGCAGTTCTACGATCTCGTAAAAATCAATATCGAACTGCGCGACCTGGACTTCAAGCACAATCTGGAGGCTAAAACCGCTCTGTGCGAACGTGCCGAGGCACTTGACGCCAACACCAATATCGTAGAGGCGAACCGCATACTGCAGCAACTGCACAACGAGTGGGCAGAGATCGGACCCGTGGCACGCGACCAGCGCGAGGCACTATGGGAGCGATTCAAAGCCGCTTCGGCTGTCGTTAACAAGAAGCACCAGGCATACTTCGATGCTATCCATCAGCGCGAGGAGGAGAACCTGAAGAACAAACAAGCGCTTATCGAGCAACTCAAGAGTATCGACCTCGCCAAACTCAAGTCCAACAAGGCGTGGGACGAAGCAGGCGAACGCATACAGGCTATTCAACAGCAGTGGCGAACCATCGGCTATGCACCTAAGAAGTTCAACCAGGCTGTGTACGACGAGTACCGCGCACTGTGCGAACAGTTCTACAAAGCCAAAGCTGCGTACTACAAAACCACACGCGACATGTTCTCCGAGAACCTCAGACTCAAGCGCGAACTGCTCGCCAAGGCGGAGGAACTCAAGTCCAGTCAGGAGTGGCAGGAAACGACACAGGCGTTCATCGAACTGCAAGAGCAGTGGAAGAAGATCGGCCCCGTGGCACGCAAGTATTCCGACGATATCTGGAAGCAGTTCACCGCCGCCTGCGACTCGTTCTTCGAGGCAAAACGCGAAGCCGGCAAACAAGAGCGCGAAGCGTTCCGCCAGCGCAGAGAGAAGGCAAGCGAGAAGTGGCACAAGAACATCGACAATCTCACCGACCGCAACCGGCTCATTCGTATGTACGAAACGCTGCAAGCAGAGATCCGCACCGCGGAGAACAATATCATGTTCTTCACGTCCAAGAGCGGTAACGCACTGGTCAACAGCCTGCAGAAGAAGATCGACGACCTGAAGAAGCAAGCCGAAGATATCGAGAACAAAATCAACGAATTGGATCATGAGTAAGATAATCAGTTATCACAACGTATCCATCAACCAGTCGGAGCAGATCGTGCTGCACGATGTCAATCTGGAGATTGGAGAGGGCGAGTTTGTGTACCTGCTCGGACGCGTCGGTTCAGGCAAATCATCGCTGATGAAAACGATGTACGGCGAACTGCCTATCGCTTCCGGTGAGGCACATATCCTCGACTACGATATTGCCCGACTCAAGCGCAAACAGGTGCCCTATCTGAGACGTAAACTGGGCGTTGTGTTCCAGGATTTCCAGTTGCTCACCGACCGTAACGTAGAGGAGAACCTGCTCTTCGTGCTCCGTGCAACAGGCTGGCGCGACAAGAACGCTATGAAGTCGCACGTCATGGATGTACTCGACCAGGTGGGAATGGCTAACAAGGCATACAAAATGCCCTACCAACTCTCCGGAGGCGAGCAGCAACGTGTCGTTATAGCACGAGCACTGCTGAACATGCCATCGCTTATACTCGCCGACGAGCCTACAGGTAATCTCGACCACGAGACCGGCAAGGAGATCATGGATCTGCTATATAGTATATCCAAGGCGGGAATAACAATTATCATGTCAACCCACAATATCATCTGGCCCGAGCAGTACGCAGGACGCAAACTATACTTCGCAGCCGGAAAGATTAGTGAAGAATAATTGACTGTTTTTGAGCGGATATTTGCAAATGTTACAAATATTTTGTACCTTTGCATGCTTTATCGGCAAAAACAATACATGTATCGACCATATATGGGCGATCATACAACAACAATAACAACAATAGCGATCGCGAAAGGAGGTGTAATGCAATGATCATCGTACCCGTAAAGGAAGGCGAGAATATCGAGCGCGCAATCAAGAAGTTCAAACGTAAATTCGATAAGACCGGTGTCATCAAAGAGCTGCGTCGTCGCCAGCAGTTTGAGGCTCCCAGCCAGATCAAACGTGTCAAGATGGCTCACGCCAAGTACGTTCAACAATTGCACGCCAACGACGAGATCTAATCGTCCGCCGCATTCTGACTCAATCCCGCAACGTCATCCGCTGCGGGATTGCTTGTACAAGAGTTAGTACAAGTCTTATACACACTTACTTTTATCCCTTAATGCAATACAAGTATGTCCAAACTGATGGCACGAATCGCGCGCTGGGTATTGGAGACCAACGATGCACGACGTATGAGCAAGCAGCAGCTCGACACATCCGACCTGTCCATTCTCGCTGATATCCCTTACATCCCGGACGGCACGCCGGAACACCTCTTGGACATCTATCGTCCCAAACACGCACAGGCTGACCTGCCGGTTATCGTCAACATACACGGCGGAGGGCTGGTCGCTTCCTACAAGACCGTCAATACCTGGTTCAACTATGAGTGGGCACGAATGGGTTATACAGTCGTGAGCATCAGTTACCGCCGCATACCTGACACTACGTTGATACATCAGATCGAGGACGTATGCGCCGCACTGCGTTTCATCCGTGAGCATAGCGGGAAGTACGGCCTGAATCGCAACCGTTGCTACCTCATAGGCGATTCCGCAGGAGCATTGTTGGCGCTCTACGCACTTGCAATCGAAGCAAGCACAACGCTGCAACAAACCTTCGGAATCGTTCCCTCAGGCATCTCTTTCCACGCTGCTGCATGTATCTCCATTATGCTCGACACCAAGCGTAAAGGACTGCTTTCGTTCCTCGGCGATGTGATTTCGGACGCCGGGGACACCGGCAAGCCGTACCTGCCGTTCATCCTCAACCCATCGGCATTAATAAGCCCAGCACCACTGCCGCCACTCTGCCTCGTAACAAGCCGCGAAGATATGTTACAAGCAGACACCCTTAAGTTCGACCGCCTGCTGACCGATGCAGGTGTGGAACACACGCTGCTGAATTTCCCCAAAGGCAAGCACAACAAACTTGCACATGTCTTCTCCGTCCTCTATCCCCTCTGGCCCGATAGCCGCACCACCTATACCTTTATAGATCGATTCTTCAGTTCCCACTAACCCCTCGCAACCTGCTGAAAATCATTGATTAGGAACAACGACAAGGCAATGGACGTAGGTGCACGCACACAAAAAGAGCCCCTCATCGAATTAATGAAGGGCTCTAAAAATGGCGGCTACCTACTCTCCCACAACATGCAGTACCATCGGCGTTGCTGAGCTTAACGACCCTGATTTCAGTAGTGATTTCCTAAATCAAAGCAGGTTTTTTACTAACTTGAATAGCCGGTACGGCATATAGCGGAACGGCATATCTATCCACGTCGGCGTAGTCACCACCGAACGGCGGTGGCTGAAAGCAAGGAACGAATCTTTACCGTGGTAGCACGACATACCGGAGTTGCCAACGCCACCGAACGGAATATGATTGTTCACTATGTGCATAATCGTGTCATTGATACATGTGCCGCCCGCAGAGGTATGTTGCAGCATATAATCGCCATCCGTCCCGAAATAGTATAGCGCCAACGGTTTTTCGCGATGAACCACAAATGACGCTGCCTCCGCAATGCCGGAAAAGGTCATTACGGGGAATATAGGTCCGAATATCTCCTCTTGCATCACAGGCGCATCCGCTGACACATCGATCAATATAGTCGGTGAGAAGAACCTCTCCTTGGCATCCATTTTGCCGCCGTAGTAGATTTTGCCGTCTTGCAGATAACCGCTCAACCGCGCAAATGCCTTATCGCTCACGATACGCACAAAATGCTTGGCTTCTTGCTGATTTTGCCCCAATAAGTGGTCAAAGGCTTTTGCCAACAGCGCAAGGAACTCGTCTTTAACGTCTTCATGCACAAGCAAATAGTCGGGCGCAATACAGGTCTGACCGGCGTTAAGCAGTTTACCCCATGCCACTCGCTTGGCGGCTACTTTTAGGTTGGCAGTCTTATCTATAATACAGGGACTCTTTCCGCCCAACTCTAATACAACGGGGGTTAAATGTTTTGCTGCCGCCTCCATCACTTTCTTACCTAAATCCGGGCTGCCGGTAAAGAATATCACATCCCACCGTGCCTCGAGAAGCATCTGATTAACCTCTCGATGTCCTTCCACAATGGCGATATATTCCTCAGGGAAAGTGGCTTGGATCATCTGTACTAACACTGCCGACACATTAGGAACGTACGGAGAAGGCTTGAGCATTGCGGTGCAACCTGCCGATATGGCCCCCACCAAAGGGTTGAGGAGCAGTTGCACAGGGTAGTTCCACGGGGCAATAATAAGTGCATTTCCCAAGGGTTCTTTCACCACCTTGCTCCTTCCGGGCATGATTGCTACAGGGGAACACTTCCGTTCCGGCTTTGCCCACCGAGAGAGGTGACGCAGATGGGCACGTATCTCGCTATATACAATGCTGATTTCGGTCAGATAGGCCTCTTCGTAAGACTTATGCAAATCCTGCCAAAGGGCGTCGGTCAGCGGCTTTTCATACTGTTTGATTGCTCCTTGCAGCGCACGAAGCATATCCTTGCGAAAACGCAAATCTAAGGTCTTACCAGACTGAAAGTAAGCCCGTTGTGTGTCGTGAATGCGTGTGATAGTTGCTTGCATAGCGGTTATTTTCTTCCTGTGAAATGATCCATTGCACTGAATATCCCGAACACCGTACCGAAGAGGAAATCAAAGACGCACGTCGGCAATATGCCTTGCATAAAACGCACAAAATGAAATCCCCACGGTAGACCGCAGAAATCTTGGTTGCGCTCTATGGCGCGGATGATTTTCTTGCTTGTTTTCTCAGGATCGAGAATGGGGAATATAGGGGACTGAACACCCTCAAACATACCCGTGTTGATGTAATAAGGCGCGATCGTAGTGATATGCACGTTTTTCTTCATCTGTTGCAGTTCGATACGCACCGAATCACTCCACCCTATCACTGCCCACTTGCTCGCAGCATAGACCGACATCTTCGGATTGCTAATCATGCCTGCCTCCGATGCAATGTTGCATATATGCCCTTCGTTCGCGTCCAACATAGGTTGCAACGCTTGGAGAGACAGTACCATCGGAGCGATTGTGTTCACGCCGAAAGTCAAACGAACGTCAGCTATCGTGTTCTTGTTGAAGGTTTGGTTGCCACGCACTATGCCAGCACAGTTTATCAGCACGCCCACGCGCTCAAACCGTTGCAGCACATCTTGATAGGTCTTTACCACCAACTCGTCATTGGTCACATCTACCTCATAAGTCTGTACCGAACCATATTGGCGCAAATCGGCTGCAGCAACCTCCAACGATTCAGGATTCATATCCCAGATAATCAGGTTGGCTGCACCTTTCTCCAAACAGATTTTGCCCATGATTTTACCTATCCCCGAAGCACCGCCGGTGATGAGGACATTCTTTCCTTTAATCTTTGTCATACCTTAATAACAATTTATAC
>CALZOG010000064.1 GCA_945827635.1 uncultured Bacteroidales bacterium | reverse complement strand
GCATAATGCAATACACTTTGCCCGGGAGATGACCGAGAGACAAAAAAGCACAAAATCGCCTTCTCTCTTGCATATGTCAAAAAAAAGCAGTAACTTTGCAGCCGATTACTGACGAAATTTATAAAAATAAGCGATTTTCGTCAGTAGAAATGATTAGCACTATGATCAATCGAGAATCTTATCTGTCGCAACTCATTAAATTGCGCGATCAAGACCTGATAAAGGTAGTAACCGGTATCCGTCGTTGTGGAAAATCTACATTGTTGATGGCATTTCGGCAGTTTCTGTATGCTAAGGGTGTGCAGAAAGATGCAGTGCTGTCTCTCAATTTTGAAGAACGCGAGAATGCCCGTTTTTCTACATGGGAAGAAGTATATGATTTTATCATCGCTCACTTGCCGGATGTTCCTAAACGGTATGTGTTTCTAGATGAAGTACAGATCTTACCGCATTTCGAGAAACTGGTGGACGCACTTTATGTCAAGAAAGATGTGGATCTATATATCACCGGTTCTAATGCCTATATGCTCTCCAGCGATTTGAGCACCTTGCTCTCTGGGCGGTATATCAACATTCATTTGCATCCGTTTTCTTTTGCAGAATATGTCGCATCTTTTCCTGATGAGCATGATACGGGCAGGCTGTTCCGCCAATATATGAATACGTCCTGTTTCCCGGAGGCGGTCAACTTATCCCGCACGGCTCCGGAAATGGTCAATGCGTACCTGCAATCAGTTTATGATACGGTGGTGGTCAAAGATATTGTTCAGCGTAATAAACTGCGTAAGTTTGACACCTTGCAACGAGTGATTAATTTTCTCTACGACAGCATAGGCAGCGTGGTTTCTCCGAATAATATCGCTGATACGCTGAATCTCCATTCCGGGCAGCAGTTGTCGCACAATACCGTACTGAAATATCTCCGGTATTTTACGGAATCGTATTTGATTTATCCCGTCCGTCTTTATAATATCAAAGGCAAACGATTACTGGCAAGCAATTACAAGTATTATGCTGTTGATCTCGGTTTTCGCAATCTGCTCCAAACGAATGCTCCGACCATTGATTTAGGGCACAAATTAGAGAATGTGGTGTATTTTGAGTTGTTGCGGCGGGGCGGGGAGGTCTATGCCGGCAGGACTGATGCCGGAGAAGTGGATTTTGTAGTTATGAAACACAATGGAGAACGCGAGTATTACCAAGTGGCTTATACAACTAATGACGAAAATACACTAAAACGCGAAATTTCGTCATTAAGAAAGATTAAAGACGCGTACCCAAAGTATCTTTTGACTACAGACTTTGATAGTGCAAACATAGATGGTATTCGCAAAATCAATGTGATAGATTGGTTATTAGGAAGTAGGCTTAACTAAGAAATACTCTCAGATTAGTACTGATGCGAAAGTTAACGCATCAGTACTAATGGTTGATAATTGTTGACGACTAATCTAATCTGACCACCCGAATCATGACAGACGAAGAATTTACAAGAGAGCAGATGGACGAACAGCGCAAAGAGGTATCCCGTTTGCGGAGTGAACTGAAAGCCTTCAACAAGGCACGTGCAGCCATGTCCAAAGAAGACAAAGAGCGCACCCGTCAGCAAGCCAAAGACTTGCAAGGTCAATATAACCATGCATTAGGGCGGTTATATACAATGCGGAATTATTTCCTATGGAATAGTAGTGTTGACCGCGAGTATATATCCGCGTATAATGATGATTAACGAAAACGTCTTTCTCGCAGCGAGGGCATTCGAATGAGTGCCCTCGCCTGTGTTTACAAATTTTCTAACATAAATTTTCAAAATCGTTCCGTTCCATCGGGGTTTTATCGGGGGATCGTCGGAGTTTTGTCGAATCGTTTGTACTCCGAATAGGGGAATGATTTGCTGCTTGTAGTCCTCAAAATCACTACGCGGCACATAGTGTTTCTCAAAAAATATCCGAAATATTTGCATTTGTCATTTCTTTTTTGTAACTTTGTAGGCTTTTAATGGGCATTGCCCGTTATGAGCCCGTTAAGAGGGCTAAATGACCCACTGACTCAATAAATAACAAATCGTAAATGACCAAATCGTAAATAGTTTTATGTTTGACAACCTAAGCGAACGACTCGAGAGGTCGTTCAAGATACTGAAAGGCGAAGGACGTATCACCGAGATTAACATCGCCGAAACCGTTAAGGACATCCGCAAAGCCCTCTTGGAGGCGGACGTTAACTACAAGACTGCCAAGCAGTTCACCGATTCTGTCAAGGCGAAAGCTCTTGGTCAGAACGTGATGACATCGGTGCGCCCGGGGCAACTGATGGTGAAGATCACCCACGACGAACTGGCTGCCCTCATGGGCGCGGAAGCAGTCGAACTGAATCTCAAAGGCAACCCTGCCGTAATCCTGCTCTCCGGTCTGCAAGGTTCGGGTAAAACGACCTTTGCCGCCAAGCTTGCCAACTATCTTCAGACGAAGAAAGGCAAGAAAGTCATGCTCGTTGCCGATGACGTTTATCGTCCCGCTGCTATCGAACAACTCCGCGTACTTGGCGAGCAGATCAATGCCAAGGTTTTCACCGGCGAAGAGATAAGCAATCCCGTTGAGAAAGCCAGGAAAGCCATCGCTGAGGCTAAGGTCTATGGTTACGACGTTGTGATCGTCGATACAGCCGGTCGTCTGGCGGTTGACGAGCAGATGATGACCGAGATCGCTGCTATCAAACAGGCTATCCAGCCGCAGGAGACCTTGTTCGTGGTCGATGCCATGACAGGTCAGGATGCCGTGAATACAGCCAAGGCGTTCAACGACCGGCTGGACTTCGATGGAGTTATCCTCACTAAGCTCGACGGTGACGCGCGCGGTGGTGCTGCGCTCAGTATCCGCTCGGTGGTGGAGAAACCTATCAAGTTCATCGGCACGGGCGAGAAGATGGAGGCCCTTGATGTGTTCCACCCGGCTCGTATGGCTGACCGTATCCTCGGCATGGGTGACGTAGTCAGCCTTGTTGAACGTGCGCAGGAGCAGTATGATGAAGAGGAGGCACGCCGTATCAGCAAGCGTATAGCCAAGAACCAGTTCGACTTCAACGACTTCCTTGGTCAACTCAACCAGATCAAGAAAATGGGCTCGATGAAAGATCTCATGGGTATGATCCCGGGTATGGACAAAGCCATGAAGGGCGTGGAGATCAGCGATGACGCGTTCAAACCCGTTGAGGCTATCATCGGCTCGATGACGCCCGAGGAGCGCTCCAATCCCGCACTGCTCAACGGAAGCCGCAAGCAGCGTATAGCCAAAGGCTCCGGCACATCGATCGTCGAGGTCAACCGTTTCATCAAGCAGTTCGAGCAAACCTCCAAAATGATGCGCAAAGTACAGCAGATGAGACGACGGTAGGCGTTGAGACCTACATGATGAGCCAAATTGGCTCATACAATAAGATAATGATTAAATGAACAAATATGGCAACACAAGAAGAAACATTCAAAAAGATTGTCGCACACTGCAAGGAGTACGGATTCGTGTTCCCCAGCAGCGAGATCTACGACGGATTAGGCGCCGTGTATGACTACGGCCAGAACGGCGTTGAACTGAAGAACAACATTAAGCGTTACTGGTGGGACTCGATGACCCTGCTTCACCAGAACATCGTCGGCATCGATGCCGCTATCTTTATGCACCCCACGACATGGAAAGCCTCCGGTCACGTGGACGCGTTCAACGACCCGCTGATCGACAACCGCGACTCGAAGAAGCGCTATCGTGCCGACGTGCTCATCGAGGAGCAGATTGCCAAGTATGAGGAGAAGATCCAGAAAGAGGTTGACAAAGCCCGCAAGCGTTTCGGTGACTCGTTCGACGAGGCTATGTTCCGTCAGACCAACGCTCGCGTGATTGAGCACCAGCAGAAGCGCGACGCACTGCACGAGCGTTACTCGGCAGCCATGAACGCCAACGACCTCGACGAACTCAAGCAGATCATCCTTGACGAGGAGATCGTTTGCCCGATCAGCGGTACGCGTAACTGGACGGACGTGCGTCAGTTCAACCTGATGTTCCAAACCGAGATGGGCTCCACAGCTGATGGCGCAATGAAGATCTACCTCCGTCCGGAGACTGCACAGGGAATCTTCGTTAACTTCCTGAACGTGCAGAAGACCGGCCGCATGAAGATTCCGTTCGGCATAGCACAGATCGGCAAGGCGTTCCGCAACGAGATTGTAGCGCGTCAGTTCGTGTTCCGTATGCGCGAGTTCGAGCAGATGGAGATGCAGTTCTTTGTTCGCCCGGGCGAGGAACTCAAGTGGTTTGAGCACTGGAAAGCGTTCCGCCTCAAGTGGCACAAGGCTCTCGGCCTCGGCGACCAGAAGTACCGTTATCACGACCACGAGAAACTGGCTCACTACGCCAATGCTGCTACCGACATCGAGTTCCAGATGCCGTTCGGATTCAAGGAGGTTGAGGGTATCCACAGCCGTACGAACTTCGACCTCTCGCAGCACGCCAAGTATAGCGGCAAGAAGATCGAATACTTCGACCCCGAACTCAATCAGTCGTACACCCCGTACGTCATCGAGACCTCTATCGGCGTGGATCGTATGTTCCTGAGTGTGATGTGCGGTTCGTACAAAGAGGAGCAACTGGAGGGCGGCGATGTACGTGTTGTACTCAGCCTGCCACCTGTGCTGGCTCCTGTCAAGGCTTGCATCATGCCGCTCGTAAAGAAAGATGGTCTGCCCGAACTCGCCCACAAGATCATGGACGAACTGAAGTTCGACTTCCGCGTGCAGTACGACGAGAAAGACTCTATTGGCAAGCGTTACCGCCGCCAGGACGCTATCGGTACGCCGTTCTGCATCACGGTCGATCATGACTCGTTGAACGACGGTTGCGTTACCCTGCGTTATCGCGACACGATGGAGCAGGATCGCGTGAAAATTGAAGATCTGCACGAGATCATCCGCCGCGCAACCGATGCCAAGGAACTGTATCGCAAGATCGTAGGCGACAAACTTGAAGATACTGAGGAATAAATTGTTTAAACGGTTATTATGAACTGCAAAAGATTGATTACTATGGCAATAGTTGCCTCTTCTGTAGCGGTTTCCGCTACGGATAATCCGTTCTTTCACTACAAGGAGTGGAAAACGCCCCACGGTACGTATCCGTTCAACGAGATATGCAACGCTCATTACATGCCTGCATTCGACGAGGCGATGAAGCAGGGCTTGGCGGAGATTGATGCTATATGCAACAATCCCGCTGCCCCGACATTCGCCAACACGATTGAGGCATACGAGAGTGCCGGTGAGATGCTCAGCATTGTAGCCGGATGCTTCTACAACCTTGCTTCGTCGGAAACGAACGATTCTATCCAGGCTATTCAGGTGGAACTATCGCCCAAGATGAGTGAATATTCATCGACTATCCGCCTCAACGAGAAGCTCTTCCAGCGCATCAAGGCGGTGTATGACCAGCGAGCCAAACTCAAATTGAACAAAGAGCAGCAGAAACTGCTGGAAGATATCTATGAGTCGTTTGCCAACAACGGTGCCAACCTCAGTCCGGAAGACAAACAGACGTACCGCGAGCTGAGTGCCAAACTGTCGATGCTCACTATGACCTTTGGTCAGAACGTGCTCAAGGCTACGAATGCCTGGACAATGCTCATCACTCGCGAGGAGGATTTGGCGGGACTGAACGATGACACCAAAGCTATGCTTCGCGCCAACGCCGAAGCCAAGGGGCTCAACGGATGGCTGCTGAACCTCAAACCGACAACTTATATCCCGGTGATGAAGGACTGCGACAACCGCGATATCCGTCGCGAGTTATATATGGCATACAACTCGCGCAACATAGGTGGCGAGTTCGACAACACGCAGATTATCATCGACATCGTTAATACGCGTCTAGCTCTCGCCAAACTCTTTGGCAAAGACTGCTATGCCGACAAGTCGCTGTACAAATCTATGGCGGAGAACAAGGAGAACGTTTATCGTCTGCTCGACCAGCTGCGTGACAGTTACATGCCTGCCGCACGCGAAGAGGTGAAAGAACTGGAGGATTATGCCAAGGCCAACGGACTCTATGCCGCGCTGCAACCTTGGGACTTCAGCTATTACTCCAAGAAACTGAAGAACGACAAGTATGCCATCAGCGATGATCTTGTGCGTCCGTACTTTGAACTTGAGGCTGTCAAGCAGGGCGTGTTCGGTCTCGCCAAGCGCCTGTATGGCATCACGTTCAAGGAGAACAAACAGATTCAGGTATATAACCCCGAGGTTACTGCTTACGAGGTGTTTGACGAGAAAGGTAAGTTCCTCGCCGTGTACTATGCCGACTTCCATCCGCGGGACGGCAAGCGTGGCGGAGCATGGATGAACGATTTCCAGCCGCAGTATATCAAAGGCAAGAAAGATCATCGCCCGCACATTGTGAACGTGATGAACTTTACGCGTCCGGTGATGGGCGCGGATGGTAAGGTGGAGAAGCCTGCCTTGTTTACCTATGATGAGGTGCGCACGTTCCTGCACGAGTTCGGTCACGGCCTGCACGGTATGCTGACGCGTTGCCAATATGCGTCGCTCTCGGGTACGAACGTGCCGCGCGACTTCGTGGAACTTCCTAGCCAGTTCAACGAGAACTTTATCGACGAGAAGGAGTTCCTCGATACCTTTGCCAAGCATTATCAGACCGGCGAGCCTATGCCGCAGGAGCTGATTGACAAGATCAAACGTTCTTCGAACTTCCACGCTGCCTACAGTTGTGTACGTCAGCTTTCGTTCGGCTATCTGGATATGGCTTGGCACACTCTGACCGAGCCGTTCTCTGTTCCAGCCGACCTTACTACGCAGGAGGCTGTGCTCCGCTTCGGCGACGATGCGATGGAGCAGGTGCGTGTACTGCCAAATGTGCCCGGCACGCAGATGGAGACCTCGTTCACACATATCTTCTCCGGCGGTTATGCTGCAGGCTACTATGCCTACAAGTGGAGCGAACTGCTGGATGCGGATGCGTTCAGCGTATTCAAGCAGGCGCAAGCCAACAACGGTTCGATCTTCGACAAGAAGGCTGCTGCCTTGTTCCGCAAGTATATCTTGGAGAGTGGCGGCACAGAGAAGGCGGCTGACCTCTACCGTCGTTTCCGCGGCGGCGAACCTACGATCAACGCACTGCTGGAGCGTGATGGAATAAAAGTTATTGAAGTGAAATAAGTGAATAGTCTCACCCCTCAACTCTCAACACTCAACGCTCAACACTCAACGCTCAACACTCAACGCTCAACACTCAACGCTCAACGCTCAACACTCAACGCTCAACTCTCAACACTCAACTCTCAACACTCAACTATAAACATGCAAATATCCAATCGTATAGCACAGATCTCCGCCTCGCCCACCTTGGCGATGAGTGCCAAGGCCCGTGAACTCAAGCAGGCGGGACTTGACGTGATCAGTATGTCGGTAGGCGAGCCGGATTTTCCGACGCCCGCATATATCAAGCAGGCGGTGAAGGACGCAGTGGATGCCAATTTGTCGCATTACGGACCTGTGCCCGGCACTCCCGGGCTGCGTGCTGCCGCTGCCAAGTATATGTCTTCGTTTGCCGCGCAGGGTGGGGAAGACATCTTCTCTGCCGATGATATTATCGTTTCTGTAGGAGCCAAGCAGGCTATCTGCAATGCTATCGAGACGCTGGTAGGCAAAGGCGACGAGGTTATCCTGCCTACGCCCTGCTGGGTCAGTTATACCGAGATGGTGAAACTCGCCGAGGGCGTGCCTGTCATGGTTCGCACCACGATGGACAACGATTTTATCCTCACTCCCGAGGCGCTTGAGGCGGCTATCACTCCGCGTACACGGCTGATCATCCTCTGCACGCCTAATAATCCTACAGGTGCAGTATATAGTACCGAAGATATTAACGCGCTTGCCGAAGTGCTGCTTCGCTACCCGAACGTAGCAATCATTGCCGACGAGATCTATAATAAGATATGTTATACGGGCGCGTGCGCGTCGTGGGCGAGCCGCAAGGATCTTTTGGATCGAATGATTGTTGTCAACGGTGTGAGCAAGGCGTTTGCTATGACTGGTTACCGTATCGGTTGGCTCGCATGCAAGGACAAAGCGTTCATCAAGGCGTGCACGCGCTTGCAGGGGCAACAGATCACATGTGCCACGATGGTGGCGCAGTACGCAGCGCAGAAAGCCCTGGAGGGAGACCTGTCGTGCTTGGATGAGATGGTTAAGGCGTTTGAACACCGCCGTGATCTCATTCTCAATCTGGCAAAAGATATCCCGGGGTGGAAAGTGCGTTGCCCGAAGGGCGCGTTCTATCTGTTCCCCGACGTTACGGCTCTGTTCGGCAAGCATGCTCCGGCTGACAGCGAATATGCCAAGGCGCATCCCGGTGCAGTGATCAGCAATGCTGATGAGCTCTGCGAGTATCTGCTCATGGATGGTCTGGTGGCCTGTGTTTCCGGTGCCGCCTTTGGCGAACCGACCTGCCTGCGTATCTCCTATGCGTGCTCCGAGCAGCAGATCACCGCTGCCATGCAACGCATACGTACTGCCATTCAGCGTTTGGCGTAACGCTTATAACGACGAACGTTTGTAACGCCAGAATATAGCACTACAAGAAATGTGGCACATCGATCGGATGTGCCACATTCTTGTATATTTTTCTGTTATTTGAGTGTCCGGCGTACCAGCAGCGTAATGGTTATCGTAACCACGCAGCAAGCCATCACAACCCAGAAGAATCCCAAGTACCCCAGCGCCTCCTGGATATATCCGGCAACCATTCCCGGCAATGCCAACCCGAGGAACATGAAAGCCGTGCAGATGGAGAAGTGTGCTGTCTTGTGAGCTCCGTCTGCCACATGGATCATGTACAGCATACAAGCTGTGTAGCCCAAGCCGTAGCCTAATTGCTCAAAGCCGACGCACAAGCCGAGTATCCATAGTGCAGTAGGCCGGAACATGGCGAAATAGACGTACACGAAGCAGGGCAGAGTGAGGAACAGTGCCATAGGTATGATGGCTTTCCTGAGTCCCGTCCGGCTCGCCCATATACCTCCGCCTATGCCGCCGAGCAGCATAAGAATAACGCCTATACCCGTGATCTCGCCAATCGTATCCACGGTTATACCCAATCCGCCATCAGCCTGCGATGCTAAAAAGAACGGGTTACACAGCTTGAGCAGCAGTGCCTCGGGCAGACGGTAGAGTAGCATGAATGCGATAGCCAAGCCTATTCCCGGCTTGCGGAAGAACTCCGCCCACACTTGTCCGACCTCACGCCAGATGGCTGCTCCGTTCATCTTCTCCGTACGCACTTGCTCTACGCGCGGCATAAGCAGTGTGTGCCAGATAGTGATAGCACAAAGCAAACCGCTGCAAAGCAGCAGAGCGTATGTCCAGGATGAGGAAATATCCGTCCTCTTCTGCAGCCATCCGACGAACATCAGCAGCAGCGACTGGCAGAACACGTTGGCTATCCTGTAGAACGTTGAGCGCAGCCCGACGTATGCCGACTGGTCGTGCTCGTTCAGCGCAAGCATGTAGTAGCCGTCAGCGGCAATGTCGTGCGTCGCGGAGCAGAAAGCAGTGATGGCAAACAGGATGAGTGCCGTGGTGAAATGTCCCTTGGGTGCCAGCCACGCCAGCAGCAGGACGGTAACAGCCATCAGCGCCTGCATAATGATCACCCACCAGCGTTTGGTGCGCAACACGTCCACAAACGGACTCCATATCGGTTTGAGTACCCAGGGTAGGGAGATTAGCGAGGTGAACAGTGCCATCTCGCTGTTAGGTACACCCAGCTGTGCAAACAGCGTTACGCTGATGCTGGTGACTATAAAAAACGGTACACCTTCTGCAAAATACAAGGTCGGTACCCATAACCACGGACTTGTCTTTGTTGATTTCATAGTGCAAAGATACAACAATTTTATCTATTTTGCAAATTTTTTGTGAATATTCTTGCAAATATGCAAAAATTGTATTATCTTTGTAGCCGATTGCCATACCTACGGGAACACGGCAAAAATTTATGGGATTACTTTTACTCTTTCTGGTCGTCACACTGCTTGTGTCTTTCCTCTGTTCGACATTGGAGTCTGTACTGATGACCACGACTCTTTCTTACATCTCGCTTCGTGAGGACGAAGGGGATAAAGCGGCTGTATTGTTCAAGAAATACAAGCTCGACACGGAGCGTCCGCTTGCGGCTATCCTCTCCTTGAATACCATAGCCAACACGGTCGGCTCGGTGGGCATAGGTATGCAGGCAACTATCGTGTTCGGCAATGCATGGGTCGGACTAACCAGTGCTATCGTGACGCTGTTGATCCTGATTTTTGCCGAGATTATTCCGAAGACCATCGGTACGACGTATTGGAAGTCATTGATGACCTTTACGGCTTATACGATACGCGCACTGATTGTGATTATGTTCCCGTTTGTGCTGCTTATGCACTACCTCACCCGTATGTTCCGCAAGGAGGATAGCGTCGGCGACAATACGGTCTCGCGAGAGGAAGTGAGTGCCATGGCGAATGTAGGTGAGGAAGAAGGTGTGATTGAGAAAGACGAGAACAAGATCATCCAGAACATTATCCGCCTTGATAACATCAAGGCTTTTGAGGTGATGACGCCTCGCGTTGTGGCAGCCATCGCATCGGAGAAGATGACTCTGCGCGAGTATTACGACAGTGATGCTTACGATCATTTCTCACGTATTCCCGTCTATGCCGAGTCGCCAGAGTTCATCACAGGCTATGTCCTGCGCGATGATGCATTGGAAGATCTGGCTGAAGACCATTTCGATACCAAACTCGGCGACATCAAACGTTCGCTTCCGTTCTTCAACGAAGATACATCAATCTCCGATATCTTCGATGCCATGCTCAAGCAGAAGAGTCAGATAGCGCTTGTGATAGACGAATATGGTTGCTTCCAAGGTATAATCACGCTTGAGGATATCATCGAAACCATATTTGGTTTCGAGATCATCGATGAGAACGACGTTATCACCGACATGCAGCAGTATGCTCGCGACCGTTGGCAGAAGCGTCAGAAGCGTATAGCCAAGCATGTTACGATCACACCGGCACCCACATCCGAGACGATGGCTGACAATGCCCCGGAATAACTCAGTATGAATCTTTCAGAGTTCGACAACCTGCTAACCCTGCTCCGTAACGCCCTTGACGGTGGGAGTAGGGCATTGCCTTCTGCACCCGACTGGCAGCAGTTGGTGCGTCAGGCGCGTATCCATGGTGTCGAGCCGCTGGTGTACGATGCAGCGTTGCGTCTGCCTGCCGGTCAGGCGCCTGACAAGGCGCTGGCTACACACATGAAGCAGGTGTGTCTATATCAGATGCAGCAGCAGACTATCTGGCTGCCGCGTATCAATGCTGCCGTGGAAGCACTGCGTAAGGCTGGCGTCGAACCGGTGTTGCTCAAGGGGTTCGGGCTGGCCGACCTCTATCCCAAACCCTACCTGCGCAGTTGGGGCGATGCGGATATATGGGTAGGTGTCGCTAACTACCACGCCGGCTGCAAAGCATTGCGTGAGGCGTTCCCGGAAGCTATCCATCACGATCAGGAGTACGAGGAACTCAAGCACTACGGCATAGTTTTTCCAGACGGCAATGCTATCGAACTGCACCGTGTGGCAATGGATTTTCCTACACCCGAAGAGGATGCGTACTGGCAAACGCTGGAGGTGCCGGCTTTAAGCTGTAACGCAGAAAATACATCCGAAGACGCAGCATACGCTCTTGGTGGGCTAATTCGTACACCGCAAGAGCCGTTCAATCTGTTGTTCGTGTTCCTGCATGCATGGGAGCACTTCTGCGGTACAGGTATGCCGCTCAAGCAGGTGCTGGACATCACTTTGCTCGTGCAGCGCGACTATCTGCCACTACCTGATGAACAGAAGGCATGCTACGATTCGTATCTGCAAACTCACCTCCGTCGATTCCGCCTGACGGAAGCCTGGCAACTCGTTGCTTATGCCGTGAATTATGTCACAGGTGTGCAGATGCCATTGAGTGTTCCTGCTTCTTTTGCGGATTCGCAATGTGCCATTTTCCTTTCTCGTATGCTTGCTGAAGGGCAATGCCGACAGAAGGAGTATAGATTGGGTGGGGTTGACCATTACGATGAGCGCGAGCGTGCCAAGCGCTTACCTGTTTGGCGCAGAAAGATCGTAACGCTGCAGGGACGATTTACCCATGCGCGCTTCTTGCGTCAGTTTTCGCCTGCCTACGCGCGCCACGTGTTGTGGGCAAATATCCGCAAGGGGTTGCGCCGCACTATCCGTCGTGAACGGATGATTGATTATTGATGACAGATTGCGCATTTGAGGTTACAAATAGATGCCTAATTTGTGATGCTTTATAATTTTTTAGCCGAAATATTTGCAAATATCGAATAATTATCGTATCTTTGCACCCGCTTTTCAAAAATTTGAATCTTCGTCCTCTACATGGGGTCTCCGAAAATTTTTAATTTTTGGGGCGAGCGGAGGCAATCGCGCGCTTTATGGCGCCTAGCGACATCCGGAAGCGTGATTTGCCGAACGCGACATGGTGGTCTTAGCTCAGTTGGCAGAGCATCGGATTGTGGTTCCGAGTGTCGTGGGTTCGAGCCCCACATTCCACCCAAATA
>CALZOG010000063.1 GCA_945827635.1 uncultured Bacteroidales bacterium | reverse complement strand
TTTTTAATGGTACGCTTCACAGAAAAAACGTTCCGTTCCATCGGGGGTTTATCGAGCCATTGTCGATCCATTATCGAGCCGGTATCGTGGGTGATCAGTTTTATAGGCGAATAATCTTGGATGATAAATCTTGCAAATTTGCATCAATTTTGCGCATAAATGAAGGAAAATCGATGTATTACTTGCAAATATCGAAAATATTTTGTAAATTTGCAGACGCGTTCGGTAATACCGCAACGCACAACCTATTTGACGAAAGCGAGAGCAGGTCGGCTTATCGCTACCGGCGTTGGTCGGTAGAGGAAAGTCGGGGCAGCACAGGGCACCGTAGCGGTTAACGGCCGTCAGGCAGCAATGTTTGGTCACCAGTACAGAGACGAGTCGCGTTTTCATAACGCGGGTGAAACGACTGCACTACGGGCTGCAAGCTCAAGTAAACCGGCGATGGATACTCGTATCCGGGAGGACTGCCCGTCTGAGCCGGAGGGTAGAGCGCGACAGAGTTGCGCAGTAATGCGTAACCAAGATTAATGATAGGCTAAAACAGAACCCCGCTTACGGACCTACTCTCGCCTTCGGCAATAGGCACACAATTACGAACCATAGACAGGAGACTGCTGACAAACCATTATGAGCACGTGGCAAAAGATAGTACATTTCATTCAGTTTGATCTCTGGCGGCGGACGTCCAGCGAACTGAAAGACGGCAAACGCGTCAAGCGCGTAGGCTTCCGAGTGCTCAAGACCGTGATTCTGGTAGTCAGAGGTTTCAGTTCCAAGCAGTTGAATACCGCAGCCAACGCATTGACTTACAACCTTGTGTTTGCTGTCGTTCCAATCCTGGCAATGGTGCTCGCCATAGCCAAAGGTTTCGGGTTTGCCGAGCTTATCGAGCAACAACTCCAGAAGTCCTTGCTCGGCGGGACGAACATTATGCCGGAGATCATGGGAATGGTCAACCGCTATCTGGAGACGGCTCAGGGCGGCACGTTCATCGGTATAGGATTGCTCATCCTTATTTGGGCGGTATATAGTTTCTTCCGCAACGTGGAGCAGGCGTTCAACACCATTTGGGACGTCAAGCAATCGCGCTCTATCATGCGCCAACTGACCACATATATTGCAGTCCTTTTCATGGTGCCCGTACTGGTGATCGCCACCTCGGGCGTGAGCATTCTTATCCACACCACGGTTGAAACGATTCCTCTGCTCGAGAAGATCAGCCACTGGCACAGCTCGTTGGTGCGGCTCCTGCAGTTCGTTGTGGCATGGCTGGTGTTCTTGTGGATGTACATGGCTATCCCTAACACGAAGGTACACTTCACCAGCGCAATCTTCCCTGCCGTTGTAATGGGTACACTCTTCCAGTTGCTGCAAATGTTGTCGATGTACGTGATTATGTTCCTCGGACGCACAAGCATCGTTTATGGTGCGTTTGCCGCTATACCGATCATTATGATGTGGCTGCAATGGACGTGTCTGCTCATTCTGATTGGCGCCGAACTGAGCTTCGCTATTCAGAACAACGAGCAGTTTGAGTACGAGAAAGACCTGGAAACCATGTCGCGGCGGTACAAAGATTTTCTGACCCTGTACCTGATGCATTGTATCATTCTTCGGTTTGAAAACGATCAACAGCCCTACACAGCCGTCGAACTGGCGCACGAGAACAACGTACCTATCCGGCTGGTCACCAATCTGCTGAACAGGCTGGAGGATGTCGGGCTGCTGCGAACCGTGTATATCGAGCAAGAGGAAGACCGGACCTACCAGCCGGCACTCGACACCCATAAGATGACTGTCGGCATGGTTATCGACCGGATCGACCGACAGGGCTCTGAAGAATTCCTGCGCGGCGCCACGCCAGAGATGCAGGCGTTCTGGCAACGATACCAACAAATAACGGACGAGCACAACACCCTCAAGGAAATACGGATTGACGAAATCGCCCTGTAAATGCTGCCGGCAGAAAAGCCAAGCAAGCTGAAGAAAGCCAATAATATAAAGCCGGACAATCTGAAGAAAGCCAAAAATATACAAAATAATACTGTTATGAAACACATCTTTCGTTTATCGAGTGTGGCGATCTGCCTGCTCATGAGTATGCTGGTGCAAGCCAAGCCGCGTATTGAACGCGCCGAACCGTTGAGCTGGTTCACGAACATGAAGTTGCCCCTCACCCTCATGCTGCAAGGCGAAGATCTGGCAGACGCTACCGTCACCATCCAACAACTTCTCAACGGCAAACCCATGAAGGGGCAATGCCTCGGGCTGACAGTCAAAAGTCAGCACAACGCCGAGTCACCGAACTACCTGTTTGTGGACCTCGACGTCAAAGAGACAGGAACCTACCGCATCACTCTGACCAAGAACAAGAAGTCCGCCCACGTGGACTACGTGATCAACGACCGCCGTTCGGATGCAGCTGCCAACACCAGCTATGGTCCCGAGGACGTGATCTACCTGATCATGCCTGACCGTTTTGCCAACGGCGACCCCACCAACGACAATACCGACAATACCGTTGAGAAAGCTGCGCCTACCGAATGGTTCGGCCGCCACGGTGGTGATATACGCGGTATCATCGACCATCTGGATGCTATCAAGGCACTCGGTGCTACCGCCGTATGGAGCACGCCGCTGTTGTTGGACAACGAGCCGCAGCAGTCGTACCATGGGTATGCCTGCGCCGACTACTATCATATCGACCCGCGCTATGGTAGCAACGAACTGTACCGCACGTTCGTCAACACAGCCCATAACAAAGGTCTGAAAGTCATTATGGATATTGTGCCTAACCATTGCGGCTCGGCACACTGGTGGATGAACGATCTGCCCTACCACGACTGGATTCACCAATACCCGACATTCACGCGTTCGAACTGGCAATTCTCGACCGCAGCCGACCCGCACGCCTCGGAGGCTGATTTCCTGGGTATGAACAGCGGTTGGTTCGACACCTCGATGCCAGACATGAACCTCGACAACCCCGACGTGCTCAAATACTTCCAGCAATGGGCAATCTGGTGGATTGAGGCTATGGATATTGATGGATTGCGCGTGGATACCTATCCGTACAACGAGAAAGTGCCTATCTCCGAGTGGACCAAAGCCGTACGCAACGAGTATCCTGGTATCAATATCGTAGGCGAGTGCTGGACACGTCCCACCTCGCAGGTGGCATACTGGCAAGCCGATGCACGCAACCCGGATGGCTACAACTCCAACCTGCCCTGTGTGATGGACTTTCCGCTGCAGGAAGCCATGGTGGCAGCACTTGCCGGCAACGGTGAGGGGTGGGGACAAGGTATGCTCAAGTGCTACGATGTAGTGGCTGAGGATTTCCTGTACGCGCATCCCGACAACCTGCTCATCTTCGACAGCAACCACGACACACCGCGTGTACGTGACGTACTGCTCGACAAGAGTTTTGAGCGCAACAAACTCATCGTAGCCCTGCTGGCTACCATGCGCGGCATCCCGCAACTGACCTACGGTGAGGAGTTCGGTCTCTTATCCCTCAACCCCGAGGACGTGGGCAACCACGGTGCATTGCGCGTCAACCATCCTTGGTTCGACGGAACGCCTAACGGGTTGACCAAAGAGCAGGAGGATCTCTACGCCTATTACGCCAAGTTGCTGAACTGGCGCCGCACCTGCAAAACCATTCACGAAGGCAAGCTTATGCACTTCCTCAGCCGCGACAACACGTACGCGTACGTACGTTATACGGATAAGGAAGCCGTGCTCGTATATCTGAACGCCGCATCCGAACCCCGTCAGATGCCTGTGGCACACTACCACGAGGTGCTGATGAACTACAGCAAGCAAGGCACAGATATAGTTTCCGGCAAATCGATCGACCTCAACCAGCGCATCACAGTTGAACCACTCACAGCAATGATTCTGCCGCTCAACAAGCAATAACATCCAAACAGCCGAAGGCTGTCAAACAGCGAAGCGATCAAACAGCCGAAGGCATTCAAACCAATGGAACCCCTATTAGGTAAAACATTAGCAGAACTGCAAACTATTGCCATCGAGGCGGGATTACCCCGCTTCGTTGGCAAGCAACTCTGTGAGTGGATATACCGCAAGCGGGTGACTTCGTTTGAGCAGATGACCAACATCTCGCTCAAGGCGCGCCAGGCTTTGCAGGAGCGATACGTCATAGGTCGCACAGAGCCCACAGCCGAAGCTGTTTCTAAGGACGGCACACGCAAGTACCTGTTTCCCATTCAGGCAGAAATGCCGGATAATCGTTCGAACGATAGTGAGAAAAGAACACGCAACACTCAACGCTCAACACTCAACTATATAGAATGCGTGTACTTGCCCGAAGATGGTCGCGTGACGCTATGCGTGAGCACGCAGGCAGGCTGCAAAATGGGTTGCAAGTTCTGCATGACCGGCACGCTCGGATTCCACGGCAACCTGACAGCCGACGCTATACTGGCGCAGATTCTGCATTTCCCGGACTTAACCAACTTGGTTCTGATGGGCGAAGGTGAGCCGATGGATAACATCGACCATGTCCTGCGTGCGCTCAACGTACTTACCTCCGATTGGGGATTAGCCTGGAGCCCGAAGCGCATCACCGTTTCAACGGTAGGCATACTAAAAGCCTCACCCCTACCCTCACCTGAAGGGAAGGGAGAACAGAAGATTTCGTTGCAGCGCTTTCTGGAAGAGACGGATTGTCACCTCGCTATCTCGCTGCATAATCCTAATCCGGAAGAGCGTGCAGCCATCATGCCTGCCGAACGTCTCACGCCCATCAGCCATGTACTGGATCTCGTGCGTCAATACGATTGGAGCAAACAGCGCCGGCTCTCGTTCGAGTATATCTGCTGGGCAGGAGTGAACGACGACATAGCTCACGCCAAGCAACTTCTCCGCCTCGTGAGCGGTCTACCCTGCCGCGTTAATCTTATCCGTTTCCATCAAACCGACAGCGATCAGCCTTCATGCCACTCGGCGGCAGTTGATGAGACCGTGTTGCCAAAAACGCTTTTCCCTGCAAGCGACGAGCTACGGATGGTCGCTTTCCGCGACTACCTGTCTGCTCATGGCGTAACCTGTACTATCCGCCGCTCACGCGGCGAAGATATCCTCGCCGCTTGCGGCATGCTCGTTAACGCATTACAAAAATAAGGTGCTTGGATGGTTTCCGAGCACCTTTCTAATCTTAACTCCCAAACGGGTTATCTCATCCCCTTCAAGTACTTGTCGGCTTCGATGGCGGCTTTGCAGCCTGAGCCGGCAGCTACTATAGCCTGACGGTAATGCGGGTCGGCGCAATCACCTGCGGCAAATACACCAGGAACATTGGTGCACGGGGTATCGCCTTTCACCTTGATATACCCCTCGGCATCCAAGTCCAGATAATCGGCAAACAACTTGGTGTTAGGCTGGTGACCGATAGCCAGGAAGAATCCGTCAATTGCTATATGCCTCTGCTCCTCATCCGGCAGACCTTTCTTGTAGATCAGATCCGCTCCCTCCACCTTCGTATCGCCGGTCAGTCGCAGCGTGTTGTGCTCAAACAAGACCTCAATCTTCGGATTGTCGAACACGCGTTTCTGCATGATCTCCGATGCACGGAAGTACGGTTTGCGAACGATCATATACACCTTTTGGCACAGGTTAGCCAGATAGGTCGCCTCTTCGCACGCTGTATCACCGCCGCCTACCACGGCTACAGTCTTGCCGCGATAGAAGAACCCGTCACACGTGGCGCAAGCACTCACACCGCGACCGCGGTACTCTTTCTCACTCGGTATACCCAACCACTTGGCGGAAGCACCGGTAGCAATAATCACCGTGTCTGCCTCATAGAGCGTACCGTCGTCCGTCCACACTTTCTTGGGCGAGCAGGAGAAATCCACTTTCTCGACAATAGCCGATACGAACTGCGTACCGAAACGTTCTGCCTGGCGACGGATATCATCCATCATCTGGAATGGTTCAACACCGTCAGGATAACCGGGGAAGTTCTCCACCTCGGTGGTGATAGTCAATTGTCCGCCTAATTGCGGACCTTCGATGAGCACGGGTTGCAGGTTGGCACGTGAGGCATAGATAGCAGCTGTGTAACCTGCGGGTCCGGAGCCGATGATTAAGCATTTCATAGTTTATCTGTTGCGAATATTATATTTGTCAGTAATTATTCCTTTCTCCACCACGAACACGCCCGGATTGGCGCGAACGATGGTTTTGAGCATTATTCCGTCGGCGTTCAGGAAGAGCATACGCCAGTGGTCGAGCAGTTCATCATGCAGTTCAGCCATTGCTTCTGCATCCTGTGAAACCTCGATAAGACCACGAGTATTGTCTAGGATCGGCTCGATATGGTCAGCAATAAACTCGTATATCTGCTCGTCGGTGGCAGAAGTGAGGATAAAGAACGGCACGGATTGTTCCTCGCATGCTTGACACAGCTCGACAACCTTGCCAATCTGGCTGAGGTCTGCTTTGTTAAGGTCGTACATCACAGTCAGCACCACCTTATCCATATCCAAAATATCGTAAGTCAGATCTTCGCCATCGTAATCAACGAGTTCAAAGTCGTGGATAGGCGGCTCGTAGCCTTTGCTTACAAGCTTCGAACGCTGGTCAACAAACCGCCACGTACTGTCGCCCTTGGGATAGTCCTGCAAGGTAAACTCCTGCTCCACTCCATCCTTCTCATAAATCAGCGTGACTGCATACTCGTCATGCGGAGCGCCCTCGGGGATCTCCATCAGTTCGGGTATATTGTTGCCGATCTTGTACGGACGGAAATCTATCAGTGGCAAGTGGTAGTGGGTGTAGAGCATTAGTCCGCCTGCCAGCGCTATACCAATCAGCACGATACACAATTCTGCCCATGCAACAAATGTTTGCGGTATATGCTTCTTCGTGCACAGCAGCACCACCACGAGCGAGAGCAGCACCACATTCTTCCAGAACGTCTGCCAGTTAGTGATTACCAGCGCGTCGCCGAAACATCCGCAATCGGAGATAGGATTGGTCAGAGCTATATACAACGTGAGCGGTGTCATTACCAGGTAGAACGCCAGCGACAGCCATGCTGTCCACTGCGTGCGGATATTGCAGAGCATCATTACGCCTAACGTCCACTCGGTCAGAATAAGCAAAACGGCAGCCACGGTTGCCAGAGGCAGCAACAAGGTGAACACACCACCGAAGGCGGTGAGGTAATCCTGAATCTTATAGACCGTACCTACAGGATCAACAGCCTTGACGAATCCTGAAAAGAGGAACGTGAGCGCGAGTAGCGTGCGCGCGATTGAACCGGTTATGCGAGCTGATTTATTCATGCGTGGTAAGTATTAAGTAGAACACCGCGTAGTTGAACATGTCGAAGTAGTTGCCGTCAGCACCTTCGGAGATGAGCGTCTGGTTGTCGTTCGAGGCAATCTGCTTGTTGCGATTGATCTTCGTAAGGATGATATCGGTGAGCGAGGAGGGCAACATGTCCCTCCACGCTTCACCGTAATCATGATTCTTGCGTAACATCAGCGCCTTAGCCTCCGCCACATACTTGTCGTACAGTTCAGTCACCTGCTCGGGAGTCATATCGATGCTGTCGGCAAAGCCGTGACGCAACTGGATGATTCCCATTACCGAGTAGTTGACTATAGCACGCATTTCACCGGCTATATCTTCGCCCACCAGGTTGACACCTGTCATCTCCAGAGTGCGAACACGTTTGGCTTTGATGAAGAGCTGATCGTTTACCGTCTGCGGACGCATGATACGCCACGACGGACCATAATCCTTCATCTTCTTGATATAGATCGACCGGCACTGAGCAAGTACATGGTCGTAAGCTTCAGCTGTTGACATAAACGGATTTACAATTTACTATTTACAATTTACTATTTGTCATGCAATTACAGGCGCACACCCAGCAGGTTGAATACCTCGTTGCCGCGGATAATCACAACCTGTCCGTCGCGTACAACCTTTGTAGCAAGCGATGGGTCGGCGGCAGCATTCTCTACCGACGTGTGGTCACCCGAGCAATTGGTGGTATAGTTGGTGTACGTAGCACCTCCACCCCAAACAAAGGTGATGGAGTTCAGGTAAATTGCACCATTGTTCGAACGAACGCCTACGTACGTATATTCGCCGTCCACATCAAGTTCGGTAGTTGTGCCATATACTATCGAGCCGATCTTCGTTCCCTTGATCGAATTATATAGGTCTGACGCATCAGAATAAGGTTCATCGTTGCCATAGATATCCAATTGACGCCCGGCTGTCGTATTTTCGTTGAAGTCAACAATTACCTTGCTCAGTTTACCGCCGGAAGCCGTGGTGAACAAGCCGGAGTTGCTGTTCTTCGATCGCAACTGGATAGAACTGTAAGTGCCGGCAGTATTGCCTGCATAAACGGCGGACGAGTTCACGGTCTTGCCGCTCCAGATAGCATAATTATTGCCTGAAACGCCTGTGGTTGCAAGTGTTAGTTTGTCCTCAACCGCTACGCCTCCTTCACCTTCCACATTGGCGAACACAGCGTAGTACGTAACCGCAGCACTTACGATCTTGCCTGCGGCAACCTTGAACAGGTCTTCGGGTTTCTCGCCGTTGAGTTCGCTCTGGGTCGTCCAGCCTACAAACTCTACATCTGCAGCACAGCTGACAGGATCGTCTGGCAATACAAGTGCATCTTCCTCATGGAAGACGGTTTCGGTTGTCACGCCGTTGACCGACCAAGTAATAGTTACTTCCGGCATATCCTTCTTGTCAGGCACGATACCGATAATCACGTCCTGATCTTCGCTGAAGTCATAGCCGCCGCCACCGGCTCCACCGCTACCGGGTACCAGGTTGCTGAGTTTGTAATAGCCGTCGTTAGAGCCCGACCAACCCCAGTTGAAGTGGAAATAGTCCGAATCATCGTAACCGTCACAAATAAAACTGTGACCGCCTTCTTTACCGGCTCCGCCGTACATGATCGGGTGCCGTTTGTCCAACTCCTCTTTGACCATAGCCGTCCAATCTGCGTCCGACCATTTCTTGTAATATTGGACACCTTCATACATAAAACCGTCACGCATGTAACCGGTCAGACCATCCGACTTGTAGCCGAAGTAGGTCACAAATGCGTTCTGTGCGCACTGCGGATCTTCCCAGTCGCCATAGTTCACGGTGTACGTTCCCGAACCGCCATCAGCATCGTTGCCGTACATCATTTCGGTAGCCACGCCACAATGGAACATCAGCGTAGCCACGGCTGTCTTTTGCGCGCTGGTGGCACCGGATGTATATTTGTCGAGCATGTTTGCCCAGTCGTACGTTGTGCTGCCAAAGTCTGCCGACTGCACACCATAGCGTTTCGACTTGGCTCCTGTTTCGCTGTTCGGATCAAGCGGCTGGTACGAGTGACTGCCTGTACCTTTTACCGGCCACTGCCAATAGTTCATCACCTGTGCCATAGCTGTAGCCACACATCCGGTGTAAGCTTTGTTCGTTCCCGTACCGGGGCAAAGATCATAGTAGGGCGAATCCTGATCCCACTGAGTGGCAATCAACGGTCCTACCACTGCGTCACCTTTAGCCTTGCGCGCACCGCGGCGGAGAGCAGTCCATTGCTCGGTTGCCTCCTCGGTAGCTATAACGCCTTCGTCCTCAATCTTACGTACAAACTTGTTGTACTTACCCAGCCAACTCTTGACATTCACGGGCATGTTTTCGGTGCGGAACGTGCCGGTCTCCGAATATGCCAGAACAGGAGCAAGCGCATCATCGCCTGCGATGATCACCCAACCTTCGCCGTTAGCGTTCTCGTAGATGTAGAACAAGTTCTCTTCTGCGGTTGCCTTGCGCACCATCTTCTTCGGTGCTGCAGCCTTCTTGGCTGACGAAGCGGATGCGACGTTCATAAAGTTGTTTGCGACGAGTGCTGCGTCATCAGGCGCGACTCGCTCTGCGAATAGTGTCATCGACACCATTGCGGCTAACAAGCCTAACAGTATTTTTTTCATGGCTTAATAATAATTAATATTGAATATGATAGATGTTGCTCTATTTTCTTCTTCCTATAGCAGCCTTTGTTGTGCAGCGCTAAGCCTATGCTTGCAGCATTTCGCTGAGTTGCTGCAGGCTGACGAGTTGCTGCTCACCGGTGATCATGTTCTTGAGCATCAGTTTCTGCTCTGCCAGTTCGTTGCTGCCGATGATGGCTACGTATGGTATATGTTTGGCATCGGCGTACGCCATCTGGCGTTTCATCTTCACAGCCTCGGGATAAACCTCCACGCGGATACCTTGTGCACGCAGCGTGGTGGCACATTGGGCGGCAAAGTTCAGTTCATCCTCGCCAAAGCAGGCGAACAGCACTTGTGTGGTCGATTGCAGTTCGGCGGGATAGAGGTCGAGTTCGGTCAGCACATCGTATATACGGTCCGCGCCGAACGATATACCTACTCCCGACACGTCCGGCATACCGAATATGCCTGTCAGGTTGTCGTAGCGGCCGCCACCGGTGATTGATCCCATCTGTACATCCAGAGCCTTGACCTCAAAGATGGCACCGGTATAATAGTTCAATCCGCGGGCAAGACATAAGTCAAGTTCTACCGACAATCGGCAATCGACAATCGACAGCTTGTTGAACACCTCTTCCAGTTCCGCTACTCCCTTTAGACCTATCTCGCTGCCGGCAAGGATCGTGCGGAGTGACTGCAGTTTGGATATATTGTCACCGCTCAGGTTCAGTATTGGCTGCAAAGCCTCTACAGCCTCAGCACTCAGCCCGCGCTCACGGAGCTCGTCGTTCACCTTGTCAACGCCGATCTTGTCGAGTTTGTCGATAGCCACGGTGATATCTATCATCTTGTCCGGCGCACCGATCACCTCGGCTATACCGGCAAGCACCTTGCGGTTGTTCAGGTGCAGACAGACGTTTATACCCAGACGGCGATATACTTCCTCCACAATCTGGATCAGTTCGACCTCGGCAAGCAGACTGTCTGTTCCCACCACATCCACGTCGCACTGGTAGAACTCGCGGTAGCGGCCTTTCTGCGGACGATCGGCACGCCATACGGGCTGAATCTGATAGCGCTTGAAGGGGAACTGTATCGTATCCCTGTGTTGCACCACGTAGCGCGCAAACGGAACGGTCAGGTCGTAACGCAAACCTTTCTCCGGCGCTTCGTTAGCCTTCTCGCCGGAGTTCTGGATACGAAACAGCAGTTTGTCACCCTCCTCGCCGTACTTGCCCATCAGCGTGGACATCAGTTCCATGGCGGGAGTCTCAATCTGCGCAAAGCCGTACAACGCAAATACGTCACGGATCGTGCTGAATATATAATTACGGCGTGCCATCTCTATTTGCGAGAAGTCACGCGTTCCTTTGGGTATAGCTGGTTTTTGCATATTGTTTATATTTTGTCTATCTTCTGTCAGCGCAGCGGTCTGTCTTCTGCCAGCGCAGCGGTCTGTCTTCTGTCAGCCGAAGGCGGTCTCTCTTCTGTCAGCGCAGCGGTCTGTCTTCTGTCAGCGCAGCGGTCTGTCTTCCGTCAGCGCAGCGGTCCCTCTTCTATCAGCCGAAGGCGGTCTCTCTTCTGTCAGCGCAGCGGTCTCTCTTCTGTCAGCCGAAGGCGGTCTCTCTTCTGTCAGCGCAGCGGTCTAACCAAACAACGTTTGGTAAATTCTATCCGTCGCGCCAAGTTCCGACTCTACGTAGTCACTTGCCTTCTTGCCTATCGCCTCATGGTCAGCCAGTGCCTGATCCATGGCCGACTTGAACTCGGCATAGTTACTAACCGACTTGGCGCCACCTGCTTCTATCAACGCACAGGCTTCGCGGAAGTGCTTGTAGTTAGGCCCGAACAACACCGGCATGCCAAATACTGCCGCCTCTATCGTGTTATGTATTCCCACGCCGAAACCTCCGCCAATGTATGCCACTTGTCCGTAGCGGTAGATGGACGACAACATGCCCATCGTATCCACTACCAGCACACGCACGGCATCAAGGTTGTTGATCGTAGCCTGCGTCAGTCGAACAAATCTGCCCTCAAACTGCTGGAAGATCTGATGCAGGTGCGCCTCATGTATCTCATGCGGAGCCAGCACCAGTTTGACGCCGGGCGTCTCTGTCATATACCTCGCCAGCAACCGCTCATCGGGCGGCCATGTGCTGCCGGCTACAATCACCTTCTCGCCACTTGCCGCGAATCGGGCAATCTGAGGTATATCCTTAGCCTGCTGAGCAATGGTGTGCACGCGATCAAAACGTGTATCGCCTGCCACGGCAACGTGGGTTATACCATGCTGCTGCAATAATCGTGCCGAACGCTCGTCTTGAACATAGATTGCCGTAAACAGTTTGAGTATATTCAGATACGGCTTACCCCACCAGCGGAAGAACGCCTGCTTCTCACGGAAGATAGCGGAAATGCTGTACGTCGTTATCCCGCGCACGGCAAGTTCGCGCAGGTAGGCTGGCCAGAATTCGTACTTGACGAATATGGCTGTTTCGGGCTTGACTACATCCAAAAATATCCGTGCGTTCCTGCGCGTGGCAAATGGCAGATAGGTCACAGCATCTACCTTGTCATAGTTCTTGCGCAGGTTGTAGCCCGATGGTGAGAAAAATGTAAGGATAATCTGCACGTCAGGGTGCTCGCTACGCAAACGCTCGATGATCGGGCGCGCCTGCTCAAACTCGCCCACCGAAGCCACATGAATCCATATTCGCTTCTGCCTGCCCGACTTGCGCATCAGGCGCAGGCGCAACTCATCAATCGCCTGACGCTGACCGCGCATCAGCATACGTGCTTTGCGGTGACCGAACAGTGAGGCTATCCATACCAAAAATATATATAAATACATTACTTTTCTGCTTTCGACTTTCGACTTTTGACTTTCGACTAAAAAAACTCTACAAATATACAACTTTTTTTTGGAAATTCCAAATATTTATTGTAAATTTGTACGAATTTTCAAAAATAAATAAGCTTTTGTCTTTTGAC
>CALZOG010000062.1 GCA_945827635.1 uncultured Bacteroidales bacterium | reverse complement strand
CACAAAGTGTCTCAAGAGTCTTAACTGTCTCATGCAAAAATCCGCATGTCAGTTTTGTCAGTTTTGTCAGGGTAATTGTCGATAATTGAGGACATTACTCGCTTCGCGCGGATGTGAGGGCGCGTAGATAGTTGTTCTTTGGTTGTTGTTTAGCACTTATCGGGAGCTAATCGCTCCAAATAACTCTCAATCCCCCCAAAATCGTGCACGATAATCGGTCCGTTTTCGGATCTATACCAAATGATTTGATTGTGCTGCTTTGCTTAGGGTGTTCTCGGGAGATGGTCTCGTGATGGTCGCGTGGAAACAATTATTTTCACGCGATTCACTACATGCATCAGTGGTGAACGCAATCTGCCACTTCCGCTTATCTCTAAAAGAGTGTGAGACGAGAGCAAGAGCGAGGCAAAAGCAAATTGAAAGCAGGTTAACCCGAGACTTATTTGCATTTCGCCTGTCATTTTTGGTCAAAAATCAACAAAACGCACGAGCACGCACATTTTTCTTCGGGAAAGTTTGCAAATGTGCATTTTTTTTTGTACCTTTGCAGGCGTGTAGAAATATGAGCTTTCAGATGGAACAAAGCAACTATACTTCGCTGATGGAGAAGCGCGTCAGGCGCATACTGCTCGTATGTAACAACTACGACAGTTTTGCCCTTGAGGAAGACGGACGAATAGACGTCAAGATTGCACAGGAGTATGCCGAACTTAACCTGAGCAACCCTCCCTCGCTCACACGGGCAGAGACGACACGAGAGGCACTCACACGCATCCAGCAGGGCGAACATTTCGACCTGATCATCACTATGTACAGCGCAGGCGAACTCGACGTGTTCGACTTTGCCAAAGCCGCCAAACAACTCCTGCCCGAATGCCCGGTGGTGCTGCTGTCGGCGTTCAGCAAGGAGGTATTCAACCGAATAGACCAACACGACAAAAGCGATATCGACTTCTACTTCAACTGGAACAACTCCACCGACCTCATCATCGCTATCAACAAACTGATTGAGGACCGAATGAACGCGCCGCACGACATTCTGGAGGAGGGTGTGCGGGCAATCCTGCTGGTGGAAGACAGCGTGCGATACTACTCAACCTACCTGCCACTGCTGTACAAACTTGTGCTCCAGCAGAACAACATCGCTATCCGCGACGCACTGAACGAGAAACAGCAACTGCTACGCAAACGCTCACGACCGAAAGTGCTGATGGCTACCTGTTACGACGAGGCGGTTGAACTCTACCAGCGATACAGCAAGAACATCATTGGCGTCATATCCGATGTAGGATTCGTTATTCACAAAGGCGATCCTTCGTCGGCAGAGAAACTGGATGCCGGCGTTGATCTGTGCAAACTCATACGCAAGGATAACCCCACAATGCCGTTCCTGATGCAGTCGTCGCAGGAGTCGATGCGACAGACGGCAAATAAACTGAAGGTAGGATTCGTCATCAAGCAGTCAAAAACCCTGACGGAGGAGGTGAGCGAGTACATCGAGCGGGAGTTCGGATTCGGCGACTTTATCGCCCGAGACCCGAGAACAGGCAGAGAGATCGACCGAGCAAGCGACCTGGAGGGGCTCGAACGGATCATCTCCACTATCTCGCCCGCCGCCTTCCGCCGCCTGAGCGACAACAACTACCTGAGCAAGTGGCTCTTCGCACGAGGACTGTTCAGCGTCGGACGACCCGTAAGCGCACTGAAGATCGAGGACGACGCCGACATCGAACATATACGTCAGACGAACATCCGCCTCATACACGACTACCGCATCAATCAGGCGCTGGGTGTTGTGGCGCGTTACTCGCCGGACACCTACAACGACACGATATGGTTCGCACGGTGCGGCGACGGAGCCATGGGAGGCAAGGGGAGAGGACTCGCGTTCCTGAACCATGTGCTGCAGAAGTACGACCTCTACGACCGATGGCAGGACCTCCGCGTACTCGTGCCGCGTACCATGGTGATCACTACCGACTATTTCGACCGCTTCATTCACGACAACGGCCTCCAATATGTCATCAACGCCGATTTGACCGACGAAGAGATACTCTCGGAGTTCGTGGCAGCCATGCTGCCGCTCGACCTCCGCGACGCACTACGACACTTCATACGCGTGACAAACAGGCCGCTGGCTATACGGTCGTCCAGCAAACTCGAGGACTCCTACTATCAGCCGTTTGCCGGAGTATATAGCACATACATGATTCCTAACACCGAGAACGAAGACCAGCAACTCCGAATGCTCAGCAAGGCTATCAAGTCCGTATATGCCAGTGTATATTTTGCTGCATCGCGTGGATACATCGTTTCTACAGGTAACGTTCCCGGCGAGGAGAAGATGGCTATCGTGCTGCAGGAGGTTTGCGGCGAGCAGGAGGGAAACTATTACTTCCCCGTTATCTCCGGCGTGGCGCGAAGCATCAACTTCTACCCTATAGGCAAAGAGAAACCCGAGGACGGTATCGTGAAGATAGCCTACGGATTGGGCAAAGCTGTGGTGGATGGCGAGCAGGTACTGCGGTTCTCGCCCAAGTACCCGAAGAACGTGCTGCAGACCTCGACTATCGACCTTGCCATGCGCGAGACGCAGCAGTCGATGTTGGCTCTCTCGCTCAGTCCAGAACGGTTCAAGACCTCCGTCAACGACGCCGTGAACCTCCAGCGCATACCTATACATGACTGTGGGCAGTTTGAGTCGCTCAAACTCATCGCATCAACCTACGACCGCGAGAACATGCGCATCGTGGACTCATGTTACCCCGACGGACCGCGCATAGTGACGTTTGCACCGCAACTGAAGTTCAACACCTTCCCGCTCGCGTCAATCATTCGCGAACTGCTGGACATTGCACAGCAGGAGATAAAAACGCCTGTTGAGATAGAGTTTGCCGTCAATCTCGAACATGAGCCACAGATCTTCCACGTTCTGCAGATCCGCCCGATATCCGCCGACAGCCTGACTGCCAAGGTCGATTGGGCACTGATCGACGAGTCGGCTGCGTTGTTGCGCTCAGGCAGTGCACTGGGAGTAGGGAAGATCAACGACATAACCGACATCATCTACCTGCGCCGCGACACGTTCGATGTGCTCCGTACGCGCGAGATGGCTGCCACTATACGCGAGTGGAACACCCGCATGCGACAGGAAGGCAGACAGTACCTGCTCATCGGTTACGGACGCTGGGGATCGCAGATCCCTACACTCGGCGTACCCGTGCAGTGGAGCGACATCAGCGAAGCCAAAGCGATAGCCGAATGCAGCCTCGAGAACTTCCGCATCGAGCCGAGTCAGGGCAGCCACTTCTTCCAGAACATGACATCGTTCAATGTCGGCTATATGAATATCGACCCCTGGGCACGACCCGACGACTGCTATGATGCCGAGGCACTCGACCACATGCAGGCTATCGAAGAAACAGACCTCGTGCGGCACATCAGACTCAACCAGCCGCTCGAGATGTACATTGACGGATTCGGAAATAAAGCGATGGTTAGTTTAGGGTTTGAGAGTTTGAGGGTTTGAGGGTTTGAGGGTTTGAGGGTTTGAGAGTTTGAGGGTTTGAGGGTTTGAGGGGTTGAGAGTTGAGAGAAGTTGAGAGTTGAGTGTTGAGAGTTGAGCGAAGTTGAAAGAGTTTGAAGTATAGTAGTTGAAAGTCAATAAACTACCTACTCTAAACTACAAACGACGCTAAACGCTAAACTCTAAACTCTAAACAAAAGAAAGTTGAGTGTTGAGGGTTGAGAGTTGAGTGTATAAAGATAAAGAAGTTAAAAGTGAGTGAACAGAAATTAATAGGATTCTCATCAAAGGTAGGATTGATCATGGCGGCAGCAGGCAGTGCTGTCGGGTTAGGGAACATCTGGAAATTCCCGTACATTGCCGGTGAGAGCGGCGGTGGTGCGTTTCTTATCATCTATCTGCTCTGCGTCATTGTCTTCGGCCTGCCGCTGCTGGTCACGGAGTTCATGATTGGCAAGCGCTCGGGTAAGAGCGCATACGGCGCGTTCCGACAACTGAGCGGCAACAACCGCTGGCAGTGGTTAGGATGGCTGTCAATGCTGACGGCTTTCATAATCATGGGATTCTATTTCGTTGTCACAGGCTGGTGTTTCAACTATCTGGTGGAAGCCATCCGCCACACGTTCCATGGCCAGGATGCCGCAGCACTGAATGCGTACTTCGATGGCTTCGTTGGCAACATCCCGCGGGTGCTGCTGTACAGTGTCGTACCCGTGGTGCTCACCGCCTCCGTGCTGTGGTTCGATGTGAACAAAGGTATAGAGAAACTCAGCAAGATCCTTATGCCGCTGCTGCTGATCATGATGCTCCTGATGGCAGGACGCGTACTGATGCTTGACGGCAGTAACGTAGGTATGCAGTTCTTCTTCCGCATCGATTTCTCGCAGATCACTCCCTACGTCGTGCTTGAGGCTATGGGACAGTGCTTCTTCAGCCTGTCGATAGGAATGGGCGCGCTGATCACCTATGGCTCGTATATGCCGCGATATCAGAGCGTGCCCGCCGCCTCGGTGCAGGTAGCGGTGCTCGATACACTGGTGGCTGTGCTCGCAGGATTGATTATCTTCCCCGCTGTGTTTGCCTTCGGATTCAATCCTGCCGAAGGCCCCGAACTGGCATTCGTCGTGCTGCCCGCTATACTGGAGAAGATGTCGTTCGCATGGTTGAGCGGCGTGCTGTTCTTCGGATTGCTGTGTATAGCCGCGGTCACCTCCACGATCTCGCTGATGGAGATTGTCGTGGCATTCTTCTGCGAGGCTACAGCCGAGACCCGCCATCCGCTCAACAGGCACAAGAGTGTGCTGCTCGTGTCGGCGATAGTCGTGTTGATGATTGCGCTGTGCGTGGTGGCTAACCTGTTTGACTTCTACGACAAGGTAACCTCCTGCATCATGATGCCGCTCGGAGCCCTGGGAATGTCGATCTTCGTCGGCTGGGGGCTCTCCCGTAACGGCGATCAACAACCGCAGTTCAACGCCAAAGGTATCAAACGGCCGGTGGTTGCACTCTATCTGCTCTCTATACGATGGATAGTGCCCATTGCTATCCTGCTGATCTTCCTGTATAACATAGGACTCATATAACCGCATCCATGCAGATCTTGTACGAAGATAATCATCTGATAGCCGTCAACAAGGCTCCCGGCGAGATTGTTCAGGGCGATAAGACAGGCGACAAGCCGTTGTCTGACACCCTGAAAGAGTACATCAAACGCAAGTACAACAAGCCCGGCGAGGTCTTTCTCGGCGTGCCGCATAGGCTGGATCGCCCCACCAGCGGCGTGGTGCTCTTTGCACGCACATCGAAGGCACTCGTGCGACTCAACGAGATGTTCAAGAATCATGACGCTATGCGCAAGACCTACTGGGCTATCGTGCAGGGGGCGCCCAAACAGCCCGAGGCAAGGCTCGAGAACTACCTTGTTCGTAACGAACAGCAGAACAAGTCGTACATTGCCAAACCCGGCGCAAAGGATGCCAAACTGGCTGTACTGACCTACAGAACACTGACGAGAGGCGACCATTACTCGCTCCTCGAGGTCGAACTGCTCACAGGACGCCACCACCAGATCCGCTGCCAACTGGCGGCTATAGGCTGTCCGATTAAGGGCGACCTGAAGTATGGCGCCAAACGCAGTAACCCCGACGGAAGCATCAGCCTGCATGCACGCCAGATAACCTTCGTACACCCCGTGCGCAAAGAGCAGGTGACAATCACTGCACCTGTGCCCGACGGCAGCCTGTTTGCACAACTACTATCTGACAATGAATACACATACTCAAAATACGAATATCATGAAACACATTCTTTTAGGTGATGAGGCTATTGCTCAGGCGGCAATCGACGCAGGCTTGAGCGGTGTGTATGCCTATCCGGGGACACCCTCTACCGAAATCACAGAGTACATCCAGTTCCACGAGAGCAAGACACCTTCCGGCATCTTTTGCCAATGGGCAACCAACGAGAAGACCGCCATGGAGGCTGCCCTCGGCATGACCTACGCCGGCAAACGTGCACTCGTCTGTATGAAGCACGTGGGCATGAACGTCTGCGCCGATGCGTTTGTCAACTCAGCCATTACAGGCGTGAATGGCGGATTGGTAGTCGTGGCGGCTGACGATCCGTCGATGCACAGTTCGCAAAACGAGCAGGACTCACGGTTCTATGCCAAGTTCGCACTTATCCCTTGCTTTGAGCCCTCCAACCAGCAAGAGGCGTACGACATGACACGGCAGGCATTCGACCTGTCGGAGAAGTTGCGAGTACCTGTCCTTATGCGTGTCACCACACGTATGGCGCATAGCCGTGCTATGGTGGAGACCACCGACGCTCCGCGGCAACAGAACAGTCACAGCCTGCCTCAGAACACGCAGCACTTTATCTTGCTGCCGGCGTTTGCCAAACGCAACTACGCCGATCTGCTCGCGCAACAGCCGGAGTTCATCCGCCTGAGCGAGGAGTGCGGCTACAATACCTATACCCGCGGCACGAATCCCAAACGTGCTATCGTAACCTGTGGCATTGCGCACAACTACATGCAGGAGGCTGGTATAGCCCAAGGTGCCTCTGTGCTGAAGATCACCCAGTACCCGCTGCCCGTAGCACTCGTCAACCGGATGGTTGCCGATGGAGCTGAGGAGATTCTCGTAGCCGAGGAAGGTCAGCCGGTAGTGGAAGAACTGCTGCGCGGACTCGTCCCCTCGCATGTCGCTATCCGCGGACGTCTGACAGGTGACCTGCCGCGTATGGGCGAACTCTCGCCGGATTGCTTCATGTCAGTCGAAGGTCGTGAGTCGAAAGTCGAAAGCAAATTGCTGCTGCCGGGCAGACCACCCTCGATGTGTCAGGGCTGCGGTCACCGTGACATGTACACCGCCCTCAACGAGGTCGCGCGAGAGTATAACGAGGCGCGAATATTCGGCGACATAGGTTGTTATACTTTAGGTGCCCTATCGCCTTTCTATGCTATTCATTCCTGTGTAGAGATGGGCGCTTCCATTACCATGGCGAAAGGTGCCGCCGATGCAGGTCAGTATCCGGCGTTTGCGGTAATCGGGGACAGCACGTTTACCCATTCAGGCATGACAGGACTTCTGGATTGCGCTAACTGCAACGCCGATGTAGTGGTGCTTATCTCCGACAATCTCACCACCGGAATGACCGGCGGTCAGGACTCTGCCGGCACAGGCAAACTCGAACGGATATGTATGGCTCTCGGAGTGCCCGAGGAGCACGTGCGTACGGTTGTGCCGCTCGCCAAGAACATGGAGGAGATGAAAGCCGTTATACGTGAGGAGGTAAATTACCACGGTACATCGGTTGTTATCGCCCGCCGCGAGTGCATTCAGACCCTCAAACGCAAAGCACGTAAATAGCATCAGCCATATTTGGCTGATCACAACACAACAGCATCAGCCATACTTGGTTGATTAACCCTTAATCATCGCAACAATGAAAAAAGACATAATTTTAGCCGGCGTGGGTGGGCAAGGAATCCTGTCTATCGCCACCGTTATAGGTCAGGCAGCCTTGGCTGAAGGCTGGTACTTGAAGCAAGCCGAGGTACACGGTATGAGTCAGCGCGGAGGTGAGGTACAAAGCCACCTGCGTATCTCTACTGAACCGATCTGGTCGGATCTTATCCCGCAAGGCAAGGCGGATATTATCCTCTCGCTCGAACCGCTGGAAGCCTTGCGTTACGTACCATGGCTCGCTCCCGGAGGATGTGTGGTTACGTCCTCTGTGCCGTTCCGCAACATTGACAATTATCCGGATATAGATCAAGTATACGCTTCCGTCAAGGCGTGCCCCAAGCACATACTGATCGACACTGACGCACTCGTCAAAGAGATCAACGCGCCTGTGCAGGCAGCGAACATGGTGCTGCTCGGTGCTGCTATTCCTATGCTCGGCATTGAGCCGGAGATCATGAAGACTGCTCTGCAGAAGGTCTTTGCCCGCAAGAGTGAGGCTGTCGTTGAGACGAATATCCGCGCCCTGATGGCGGGTTATGAATATGCTTGCAAGAACATCTAAAATACGCAAGCCAAACTTGGCTTGCATCGTTAGCCTGGCGTGTGTGCTCCTGCTCGGAGCATGCACTGCCAAGGTGCAACGCACCCACACGCCGCGACCCGGTAACAAGTACGCCACAGGATTTCAGATCACCGACACGCTCGGCATGAAGTGCGTGCGCGTGTTTGCGCCATGGAAGACCGATAGCATCATGGCTACGTACTACGTATCCGAACCGCTTGAGCGACTCGGTGCCAGCTCGGCTACGCACATAGGAATGTTAGCCGAACTCGGATTGCTCGACAAACTTGCAGGAATGTGTAATCCCGAGGCCAGTTATCATGAACTCCCCGCTACCTGTCAGCACCTGGGCGACGCCATGCAGCCTGACTGCGAACGGATCATTGCCAACGGTGTGCAGGCAATGCTCTATTCCACATATTCGCCCAGCGACCAATCTGCCGAACGAATGGAGAGCGTAGGTATTCCCGTGCTGTACAACAACGAGTGGCGCGAATCGACACCTCTGGCACGTGCCGAGTGGATAAGGTTTGTGGCAGTGTTCTTCGACAAATTAGACCTCGCCGACAGCATCTTTGCCGATGTCGAGCGCAAGTACAATGCATTGAAAGATCAGCAGTCGGCACTCCGTTCCAGCCAACCGACTTCCATCGTTTCGGGTTTGGACTTCCGCGGTACGTGGTACGTACCTGCCGGAGGAACATACATGGGCGCGTTGTTCAAGGATGCCGGTGCTAACTACGCCTTTGCCGACGATCCGCGTGAGACATCTATCCCGCTCACTTTCGAGCAGGCACTGCTGACCTTCGCCGATGCCGATGTGTGGCTCGGATGTAATGTCCCGAGCCGCGAAGCACTGGTCGAAATGAATAGCCAGCACGCTTTGTTCCGAGCCTATAAGAACGGCAGACTCTACAACTTCCGCAAGCGCTGTCTGCCGTCAGGCGCCAACGATTTCTGGGAGAGCGGGGTAGTGCACCCCGAACGAATACTGCACGACATTATCGCTACACTCAACGGCGATACAACATTTTATTACATCAATCCGGTTGAATAAACCGTTAAACTGTTAAATAGTTAGGTTCATGGACGTTAAAGATTACATAGCCGCAAATCGCGAGCGGTTCATCAGTGAATGGGCGTCGCTCATTCGTATCCCATCTATCAGTTGCGAACAGGAGCATAAACCCGACATGTTGCGTTGTGCCGAACGCTGGCGCGAACTGCTACTGGCGGCAGGCTGCCAACGTGCCGAAGTAATGCCCGCACCAACCAACAACGGAAACCCATTCGTCTTTGCCGAGTTCACGCCAAATAACCAAATCGTAAATCCACCTGTGGTGCTGGTTTATGCCCACTACGATGTTATGCCTGTCGCTCCCTTGGAAATGTGGCAGTCTGACCCGTGGGAACCATCCATCCGTGACGGCCGACTATACGCCCGTGGCGCAGATGACGACAAGGGGCAGGCGATGATTCAAGCCAAGGCGTTCGAGTACCTCGTTCACGGGGGACTGATGAACTGCCGAGTGAAGTTCATCTTCGAGGGCGAGGAGGAGATCGGCTCACCCTCGCTATCAGCGTTCATCGAGCAGAACAAAGACCTGCTCGCGTGCGATGTTATCCTGGTCAGCGACACATCGATGATCGGAAAGGATACACCCTCGCTCACCGTTGGATTGCGTGGCCTGGCGTATTGGCAGATTGAGGTCGATGGACCCAACCGTGACTTGCACTCCGGACATTTCGGCGGTGCGGTGCGCAACCCGATCAACGCGCTGACGCAGATGTTGGCGCAAGTTGTGGACGACAAGGGACGTATCACTATCCCGCACTTCTACGACGATGTGCTGCCTATCCCCGACGAGGAACGCGCCATGATTGCGCAGATTCCGTTTGACATCGAGGCATACAAACGGGCTATCGATGTCCCCGACGTTTTCGGCGAGGAGGGATACTCCACGCTGGAGCGTAACAGTTGCCGGCCCTCGTTTGACATCTGCGGTATATGGGGCGGTTACACGGGCGAAGGATCAAAAACCGTTCTGCCGTCCAAGGCGTTTGCCAAAGTTTCCTGCCGACTTGTTGCCAATCAGGATCATGAGACCATCAGCCGGTCGTTTGCCGACTATATGCAGTCCATCGCACCAACCGGCGTGCGTGTCAAAGTTACGCCTATGCATGGCGGCCAGGGATACCTCTGCCCGCTGGATTTGCCTGCCTACAAGGCTGCCGAACACGGCTTCGAACTCGCGTTTGGCAAGCGACCAATCGCTGCACGACGAGGAGGAAGTATTCCTATCATCGCCGAGTTCGAACGCGTGCTCGGAGTCAAAACCATTCTCATGGGATTCGGGCTGGAGCAGAACGCTATCCACTCGCCCAACGAGTCAATGGATCTTGACGTCTGGGAGAAAGGTATCATAGCCGTCACGGAGTTCTACAAAGCGCTGAAACCAAAAAACTGAAAAAGACAAAAAGTGTCAAAACGTTCCGTTCCATCGAGGGTTTATCGAGGGAATATCGAGCTTAAAAAGAATTTAATACTTGTACAGAAATGAGAATAGTTATAATTGGTCGCGGCAATGTGGCAACGAGCATGCACGCTGCGTTTGCTGCCAAGGGTATTGACGCACCGATGCTCAACTCCTACGACTTGATCAACGGGCAACTGGCTAACGACCGTCTGATCGAATCTGCGGATGTGTTTATCTATGCCGTGCGTGACGCCGCGTTGCGCGACGTGATTGCCGCCGTACATGCGCCTGAACGCGCCGTGCATGTGCACACCTCCGGTACTGTTCCTGTCAGCGTCTTTGGCGACGACAAACCGCACTCCGGCGTGCTGTATCCCTTCCAGACTTTCAGCAAGGCGCAACCGATTGACGACTTCAGCAATATACCTTTGTTCATCGAGGGCAAAAACATCGACGACATAGCAGCCATCTATACGCTGGCGCTGACGCTCTCGCCGCGCGTGATTGAGGCTTCGCAGGCTGATCGCCAACGACTGCATGTTGCTGGAGTGTTTGCCAACAACTTCACCAACTGCATGTACCGCATTGCAGCTGACCTGCTTCGCGGAACGTCTATTCCGTTTTCCGTACTGTTGCCGCTTATCGACCAGACTGCTGCCAAGGTGCACAACATGGCGCCAAAGGATGCACAGACAGGACCTGCGGCAAGAGCCGATACCAATGTAATCAACAGCCACCTGCAACTACTGCGCTCATTGCCGAACGGTACTGCTGACAATGCTACTGAGGTCTATCAACTGCTCACCGACTATATACTAAGGAACGCGCGTAATGAATAAGTCCAAGCAATACTGGATAGACCTTCCCGCTGAGGAGAAGGCGAACACACTCACACATCTTTTCCCGCTTGCCGCCACGTTTGCTATTGTCGTGCCGCTCATCCGATTGGCGTGGCAGGCGCAAATGGCACAACCCGGACTTCAACTCCTGGGCGCAACACTTTTCCTCGTAGGTATGGTGCTGATGTACGCTTCGTCAACCTTGTATCACTTAGTTGTCACGCCGGTACACAAAGCACGACTCAGGATCTTCGACCATATATCCATCTATGTCATGATCGCCGGCTCGTATTCTCCTATCTGCCTGTCAGTCGTGCGCGGATGGTTAGGTTGGTCGGTTTTTGTTTTTCTCTGGGCGTGTGTGATTGCTGGTATTGTAGGCAAACTTGTCGCGCTCGGCAAACATCCACGTCTCTCCCTCACTCTGTATCTGGCTATGGGGTGGGTGGCACTGCTGATGATTGTGCCTATGTGGCGGAATATGCCGCACGCGGCGTTTCTCTGGGTCTTTGCGGAGGGAATATTCTACACCATTGGCGCATATTTTTTCAACCTTGACGAGCAGCGGCCGTTCTATCACGCCATTTGGCACGTGTTTATTGTGCTCGGCTCACTCTCGCACACTATTGCCATCTGGCTCATTCTCACTCCGCTCTCCTGAATACAGAATACTGATCCCTGACACCTCTTATGCCCGAAATACTTCTACATTACATCTGGGAACATTGCCTCTGGGCTAACTTCCCGCAGCAGACTACCGACGGTCGTCCGATTGAGATCATTTCCGTAGGCGAGCACAACCGCGATGCAGGACCCGATTATAGCCATGCGCGTATCCGCATTGACGGATGTGAGTGGGTAGGTAATGTCGAGATTCATATCCATTCGAGCGATTGGTATCACCATAAGCATAACGCCGACCCGGCATACGACAATGTTATCCTCCATGTCGTCCGCGATGCCGACAAGCAGGTTTTCAACTCCCGCGGTGAGGCGCTGACGCAGTGTGCCTTGCAGTACCCGCAGGACAAAGACTACCTCACATCACTCCTCACCGACGCCATGCGCATGGATAGTGCAGAGAGCAGAATAGGCTGCGCGCGACAACTCCTTGACGATCCTTTGCTCATAACCGACGGATGGCGAAGAATGTTGCTGCGCAAACGACTGCAGTGCAAGCAAGCATCTATCACACGCCTGCTTGAGATCACGCATGGCAGTTGGGAGCACGCCTTCTATATCTCGCTCGCGCGTAACTTCGGCTTTCATACGAATAGTGTCCCGTTTGAGGAACTGGCTATAGCCACTCCTTTGTCCTGCCTACGCAAGCACCGTGATAGTCTCTTTCAACTCACGGCTATTCTGCTCGGGCAATCTGGTCTGCCTATCCGCGACGAAGCTCTGGCACGCGAATATGATTTTCTGCGTACCAAGTTCTCGCTCGAGCCTATTGACGGCAGCCTGTGGAAACTCGGAAGAATACGTCCGCAGAATGCGCCCGAACGCCGAATAAGGCAATTCGCTAACCTTTTGCATCGTTCGGAGTTTCTTTTCAGCCGAGTGATTGAACTGACGGACATACGCGAACTGGCTGAACTCTTTGCCCAGGAGGGGATGAGCAGCGCCTCGATTGACATCCTTCTGATCAATACCGTTATACCTTATAAATACGCGTATAGGATGCTCACGACCCGATCGGCTGCTGCGGAGAACGAGGAGCGTAATGCACATCGCGCGTTTGGCGAACTCGAACTGATGGAGCAGATCGCACCCGAGGATAACACCATTATCCGGCAATGGCGGATGTTAGGTCAGCAGGTTCGCAATGCGGCCGATACGCAGGCTCTGTTGCACCTCTACCAGAACTACTGCCAGCACCACGAGTGCGTCAACTGCGAAGTTGGCTACCGCATATTTTTTGCCAACAACACCTTTCCCCTTTGATTTTGGACTCTTTTTCCTCCTTGTT
>CALZOG010000061.1 GCA_945827635.1 uncultured Bacteroidales bacterium | reverse complement strand
CGTTCTATTATTTTTTTGTAACTTTGTAGAGAAATAGACCGGCTGCGCCTGACAGAAGACAGACCGCTGCGCTGACAGAAGACAGAACGCTGCGCTGACAGAGGACAGACCGCTGCGCTGACAGACCGCTTTCGACTTTCGACTTTCGACTATTGACTATCGACTTTCGACTTTCGACTTTCGACTATCGACTATCGACTATCGACTTTCGACTATTAACTTTCGAATAATTAAAACATAAAATAATGGAAAAAGAATTAGAAACAAAACATTATCTTTCGTTCCTTCAGGCTACGATGCATCGCCGTTGGGACAATCTGGCATTGGCTGATCTGGACGGTGCCAACCGCTACAACTACAGCGACCTGGCTCGCGAGATTGAGCGTCTGCACCTGACCTTTGAGTTATTAGGCGTCAAGCCGGGCGACAAGATTGCCCTGTGCGGACGTAACTGCGCTAACTGGGGAACGATTTTCCTGGCTGTGGTATCGTACAAGGCTGTGGTAGTAAGTATCCTGCCGGACTTTACCGGCGAGGGTATTGAGGGCCTGGTTAACCACTCGGAAGCCGTACTGCTGTATGCAGGACCTAACGTACGCAATAAGGTTAATGCCGCGAATATGCCCAGCCTGAAAGCGCAAGTGTTCATGGACGACTTCAGTCTGGACTTCATTGCAAGCGACGAGCTCAAGCAAGCCTACGAGTCGGTTGATGCCGAGTTCGCCAAGAAGTTCCCCAACGGCGTGAGCGTGGATGTAGTAGATGCTTATCCGACGGACAACATGGACGACCTGGCTATCATCAACTATACCTCCGGTTCAACCGGCTCACCCAAGGGCGTGATGCTGACCAACCTGAACCTGTCGGGTAACGTGGATTTTGCGGCTCACCGTATTCCTCACCGTCCGGGTGACGCAGAGCTGTCGATGCTGCCTATAGCACACATGTTCGGACTGATGTTCGAGTTCCTCTACCAGTGCTGCGACGGTGCTGAGACGTACTTCCTGACCGGAGCACCTACCCCGTCGGCTCTGATGAAGGCGTTTGCCGAGGTTCATCCGTTCATGATCCTGACCGTGCCTCTGGTGATCGAGAAGATCATCAAAAAGAAAGTGCTGCCCGTTATCAACAAACCGCTGATGAAAGTGCTGTGGCATACGCCGGGTATCCGCCTGATCATCCGCAAGAAAGTCAACCAGTCGCTCATGGAGGCGTTTGGCGGCAAGTTGCGCCACCTGATCATCGGCGGTGCTGCGCTCAACGGCGAAGTGGAGCAGGTGCTCAAGGATATCAAGTTCTGCTACTGCGTAGGCTACGGAATGACCGAGTGTGCTCCGCTGATCTCGTACGAGGACTGGTGGCGATACAAGTTCCACAGCTGCGGTAAGGATATGCTGCAATGCCGCGTGCGTATCGACAGCGACGATCCTATCCACCACGATGGCGAGATTCAGGTCAAGGGCGTGAACGTCATGAAGGGTTACTACAAGAACGAGGAAGCCACCAAGGCTGTGTTCACCGAGGACGGATGGATGCGCACAGGTGACCTCGGCGTACTGGATGAGGAAGGCAACATCTTCATCAAAGGCCGCAGCAAGAACATGATCCTCGGACCCTCAGGACAGAACATCTACCCCGAGGAGATTGAGGACAAACTGAACTCGCTGCCTTGCGTGGTGGAGTCGGTGGTTGTTGACCGCGACCACAAGCTCTACGCACTCGTTTATCCGGACACATCGGCTGATGGCAAGAAACTGCTGGCTGAAGGTCAGACCTTAGAGCAACTCATGGACGAGAACCTCAAAGCCCTGAACGCCGTAATGCCCGTTTATAGCAAGGTTACTGCTATCGAACTGGTGGACAAAGAGTTTGAGAAGACGCCGAAGCGGAGTATCAAGCGGTTTATGTATAAGTAAGCCTACCCTCAACCCCTCCCCAAAAGGAGGGGAGATCGGGTTGAGCGTTGAGAGTTGAGCGTTGAGCGTTGAGCGTTGAACAAAAACAATCGCACATCTTTTAGGGTGTGCGATTGTTGTATATTAGATCAAGTTCGGCAGATAATCCAGCAGGGCATTCATGCTCGGCAGGAACACATCGGGTTGCCACGGTGCAAAATCTTCGTACTGCAGCGGCCCGGTGTTCAGTATAACTGTGAACAATCCTGCCGCTCTGGCAGCCTGCAGTCCGAGCGGAGCATTCTCAATCACACAGCACTCCTCTTTCCGCAGTCCGCTACTCTCCCAAGCTTTGAGATATGGTTCGGGGCGCGGTTTGCCATGCGGGCACTCAAAGGCGGTGATCATCCGTTCGCGCACAAAGATGCCCGGAAAAGCATGATTGAGTTGGTCGAGCAAGGTCAGTTGCGCACTGCCTGTTACCAGCCAAATCTGCTTGCCGGCATCCTGAATAGCCTTAAGCACCTCGTAGGCACCGGGCATGGGCTGTGCTCCGCCGAGTTCGACGAACATCTCGCCTTTCTCCTTGTAGAACGCCTCCACCTCCTCGAGCGATACCTGACGGTCAGGCTGCTGCGCCTTATAGGTGTTGAGAATAACATCGCGGCTGGTGCAGCCCTCTGCCAGATAACAATCACGCTGCGTGAAGTGCAGACCATGGCGAGCCATGACGATCTCCCACGCCCGAGCATGATTGGGCATAGAGTTGAACAGCACGCCGTCCATATCAAAAAAGAATCCTTTTATCATATACTGTATTCCTATTTCGGATTAATTATTGAGATAATTTTCGGTTTCAGGTAAGGGAGTTATGGTGACCATAATGACCGAACCGAAAGCGGAAATTAGCCAATAAGAAACCGAAATTACTGATGTTGTTCGCGGAGCAAGTCATTGACTGTCTTAACCGGGTTGAAGGTCGATACAGGCACCTCGACGAAGATCGTGTTCCACTTCGACATGGCGCCGTTCCATAGTCCGGGGAGTTCGAGCGCCTGCAGATCGCGTCCGTCCTTCGATTTCTGCGAGATAAAGCCTGTCTTGGGGTCAACGAACTTCAACAGGTCAAACGGCTTGCCCTCATAATCCTTGATTGCGCAAACCAGATCCACCGGGTTGAAGTATTTCGACTTAGCCATCAGTTCCTTGTCAGGTATCTGTACCGACTCCAGGATCTGGTTGCTGATTGAGCCGTCAGCCTCGCGTACGCGGAACGGTCCGCCGCCGGGTTCGCCGGTGTTACGCACGACGCCGCACACGCGGATAGGACGGTTCAGCCGCTCACGCTCCTCAGCGCTCAAGCCCGGCTTACGCAGCGCCTCAAACACGCGTTTCTGCTCTGTTACCAGCACACCTGCCAGCAGTTGTTTGAACTCAACGGTTGAGCCTTTCAGGCGGTCGGGTACGACATTATCGATGTTCTTGATGAACACGATATCGGCGTCTTGCTCGTTCAGGTTCTCGATGAGTGCACCGTGACCACCCGGGCGGAACAGCAGTTTACCATCCGCCGTGCGGAACGGTGTGCCGTCAGGATTGGCTGCCAAGGTGTCAGTAGAAGGTTTCTGCTCGGAGAAGGAGATGTTGAACTTAACCCTATACTTCGCCTCGAGTTTCTGCAGATTGTCGGCTATATGCTTGCGGAAGAGTGGCAGATGGTCGTGCGAGACGGTGAAGTGGATGTTTACCTCGCCATTGGAGGCAGCATATAGCGCACCTTCGACCATGTGCTCCAGTGCCGGTGTGCGTGCACCGTCGCGATAGGAGTGGAACAGCAGCAGACCTTTGGGCAGATTGCCGTAGTTCATGTCTTTCAGCAAGAACCGTACTGCCTCCTGACCGTCCTTGCCGGCAAGTTGCTTGCCGAAGGCGAACTTCGATATATTGTCCAGAAACTCGCGGATGAACGGAGTCTCTACCCCATTGTCGAGGTACTCAAACAGATTCTTGAACATACGCGAAGCCGCACCCGATGCCGGAACAAACTTCAGCACCTTGTGTCCCTCAGCCAGATACTGCTGCCAGGCAGCAATATATTCCTTACGCTCAGCCACCGACGGACTGATAACTCCCTTGTGCAAGGCTGCCGGCTCTACGATATCCAACACGGGAAAGCCCGTCTGGAAACACTTCAACTGCTCTTCCGCTTTCTGTACGGAGATTCCGCGAGCACTCAGTTGCTCGAGATCTTGTGGGGTAAAGTTCATGTGTACTATAATTTAATAGGTTATTTTTTCGTCATGTCGTGATGTCGAGATGTCGTGATATCGTCATCTCGTCCTCAAGCGAGAATCTTGGCTGTCAGTTCGGCAATAGCAGGTTTGTCGGCATCCTTCATCGTGCCACGCAGCGTCACTACGGGCTCGACAACCTCTACATTGACCATCGTCTCCAGCATGCCGCGCATGATCTTGGCGGCTTGCGGTGTCCATGAGCCGTTCTCTACGAGTGCCACACGGCGGTTCTTGTAGCCCTTGAGTTGCAACTTGTGCAGGAACGTGTGCATCGGCGGAAACAGGTCGGCATCGTAGGTGCAGGCGCACAGGATCATTTTGCCGTAGCGGAACGCATCCTCAACAGCCTCAGCCATATCGTCGCGTGTGAGGTCGGTAAAGGCTACTTTCACTCCCTGCTTGCGCAGTTCGTCGGCTATATATTCGGCAGCCTGCAAGGTATTGCCGTGTATCGAAGCCGAAACGACAAACACACCCTCGGTCTCCACGCCATACGCGCTCCATATAGCATACAGGCGCAACGCCTCCGTCATCTTCTCGCCCTCCAACACCGGACCGTGCAGCGGAGCGATAGTGCTGATACTGAGCGGAGCCACCTTCTTAAGCACAGCCTGCACCTGCACGCCGTACTTGCCTACTATGTTGAAGTAGTATCGCCTTGCCTCGCATGCCCAATCGTCGGCATCGGCATCATATACGCCGAACTTGCCGAACGCGTCGGCGGAGAACAGCACTTTCTCCTCCGGACAATAACTCATCATCACTTCGGGCCAGTGCACCATAGGCGCAGCGATGAACTGCAGCGTCAGGCCGCCCAGGTCGAGCACGTCGCCCTCTTTTACTACGCGTATATTACCATGCTCCACGCCAAACTGGCGAAGCATATTCTCGGCAATCTTCGAGCAGACGATCTGCACGCCGGGATAGGTCTGCACGAAACGCTTGATAGATCCCGAATGATCCGGCTCCATGTGATGGACTACCAGATAATCGGGCTTACGGCCGAGCAGGGCTTTCTCCGTCTTGTTCAGCCACTCGTCGGCACAACGTTTGTCAATCGTATCCAGAACGGCTACCTTGTCGGCACATAGCAGATAGGAGTTGTAGCACATTCCGTCAGGCAGGGCATACAGCCCCTCAAACAGGTCTAAAGTCCGGTCATCACAACCGATATAGGAGATAGATTTCATATCATTTACGATTTTAGAATTTACGATTTACAATTTATGGGTGCAAAGATACAAAAATTATCGCAAAAAAGCAAGTATTCTGCCGAAAAAATTTGCACATTTGGAAAATTATCCGTACTTTTGTACGAAAATCGTTGACTACAGTTAATTTTTTTACACATTAACAGCATAACACCACATGTTATCCACCACCGACCAACAAGAGATTCTTCGTCGCCGGACGTTTGCCATCATTTCGCACCCGGATGCCGGTAAGACCACATTGACCGAGAAACTTCTGCTTTACGGCGGCGCTATCCACGTAGCCGGAGCCGTCAAGAGCAACAAGATCCGCAAGACCGCCACCTCCGACTGGATGGAGATCGAGAAGCAGCGCGGAATCAGCGTTGCCACCTCTGTCATGGGATTCGATTATACCCCAACCTACCGCAACGAAGCCGGCACGACGTACCATATCAATATTCTTGACACGCCGGGTCACCAGGACTTTGCCGAGGATACGTTCCGCACGCTCACAGCCGTTGACTCGGTTATCATCGTCATCGATGCCGCCAAAGGTGTCGAGACGCAGACGCGCCGGCTGATGCAGGTCTGCCGTATGCGCAAGACGCCCGTCATGGTGTTTATCAACAAGATGGACCGTGAGGGCAAAGATCCGTTCGATCTGCTCGACGAGGTGGAAGCCGAACTCGGCATCAAGGTGCGTCCGCTGAGTTGGCCGATCAACAGCGGTCAACGGTTCAAGGGCGTGTATAACATCTTCCAGCAGACGCTCGACCTCTATCAGCCCGACAAGACGCACGTGACGGAATCCATTCAGTTTGAGGACGTTACCGACCCGCAGATCGCTACGCTGGTAGGCGACAGCGATGCTATGAAACTTCAGGAAGACCTGGAGATGATCGAGGGCGTGTATGACCCGTTCAGCATTGATTCGTACCTGGCGGGCGAGTTGGCACCGGTTTTCTTCGGTTCGGCGCTGAACACGTTCGGCGTCAAGGAGTTGCTGGAGTGCTTCGTACATATCGCTCCCTCGCCGCGACCTGTGGTAGCCGAGGAGCGTGAGGTCAAACCTATGGAGGACAAGTTCACGGGCTTCTGCTTCAAGATCCACGCGAACATGGATCCTAACCACCGCTCGTGCATCGCGTTCTTCAAGATCTGCTCCGGCAAGTTTGAGCGTAATACCTATTATACGCACGTGCGCAAGGGCCAGCAGATGCGATTCTCGTCGCCTACCTGCTTCATGGCGCAGCGCAAAGAGACTGTGGATGAGGCGTTTGCCGGCGATATAGTCGGTCTGCCGGATACGGGTAACTTCAAGATTGGCGACACGCTCACCTCGGGTGAGAACCTGCACTTCAAGGGGCTGCCCAGTTTCTCGCCGGAGATGTTCAAGTACATCGAGAATGCCGACCCGATGAAGCAGAAGCAACTCGACAAAGGTATCAGCCAGCTGATGGACGAAGGTGTGGCGCAACTGTTTGTCAGCCAACTCAACGGCCGCAAGATCATCGGTACGGTAGGTCAACTGCAGTTCGAAGTTATCCAGTACCGCCTGGAGCATGAGTATCAAGCCAAGTGCCGCTGGGAACCCCTGCAGATGTACAAAGCCTGCTGGATTGAGAGCGACGACGATGCCGAACTCGAGATGTTCAAGCGCCGCAAACCGCAATACATGGCGCTGGACAAAGACGGCCGCGACGTGTTCATGGCGGATAGTGCCTACGTTCTGCAGATGGCGCAGCAGGACTACAAACATATCACATTCCACTTCACCTCGGAATTTTAACAACGCGACAGCATAACTGCTTAACAATTTAACAGCCTCACAATCATATGGAAATCAGTGTACGAGCACAATCGATGCCTGAGTCGCCTATCCGCAAACTGGCGAAGTATGCCGATGACGCCAAGCGCGCAGGCATACATGTCTATCATCTGAACATCGGTCAGCCGGATATAGCCACTCCGCCGCAAGCCCTGGAGGCAGTCAAGAACTTCCAACAGGACGTACTCTCCTACTCTCCCTCGCAAGGACTGAAATCCTTGCGCACGAAGATGGTGAGTTACTACGCCGACTACGGCATCGACCTCTCGCCCGACGAGATCATCATCACCTCCGGCGGTTCGGAGGCGATCATGTTTGCATACATGTCGTGCCTCAACCCGGGCGAGGAGATCATCGTCACCGACCCGAGTTATGCCAACTACATGGCGTTTGCCATCTCGTGCGGCGCGGTAGTCAAATCCGTCAAGACGCATATCGAGGACGGCTTCAAGCTGCCGCCGGTGGAGGAGTTTGAGAAGCAGATAACGCCCAAGACACGCGCCATACTCATCTGCAACCCCAACAACCCGACCGGCTACCTGTACACCAAGCAGGAGATGCGCCAGATTCGCGACCTGGTAAAGAAATACAACCTCTACCTCATCTCCGACGAGGTCTATCGCGAGTTTATCTACACCAAGTCACCATATATCTCCGCCTGCCACCTTGAAGGTATCGAGCAGAACGTTATCCTCGTGGATAGCGTCTCCAAGCGTTACTCGGAGTGCGGCATACGTATCGGCGCGCTCATCACCAAGAACAAAGCCGTACGCGAGGCGGTGATGAAGTTCTGCCAGGCGCGACTCTCGCCACCGCTGTTCGGACAGATCGTAGCCGAGGCGTCGCTATCCACGCCGGAGGAATATATGCTCGAGGTCTATGACGAGTACCTGAGCCGCCGTAACTTCCTGATCGACCAACTCAACCAGATTCCCGGTGTGTTTGCTCCGGCACCTACCGGCGCGTTCTACGTGATGGTGCAACTGCCTGTTGATGATGTCGAGAAGTTCTGCAAGTGGTGTCTGACGGATTTCTCCTACGAGGGTGCAACCGTCATGATGGCTCCCGGTACAGGTTTCTACACCAATCCGGAGGACGGCCGCAAGCAGGTGCGCATGGCGTACGTGCTGAACAAGGACGACCTGGGCAAAGCGATGATCGTTCTGCGTAAGGCGTTGGAGGCATACAACGCACAATAGTCATTCCGCCATAACCGAATCGGGCTAACGCTGCTGACGTTAGCCCGATTTGTTTGTTCACATGTTATGTATCAGTGTGCAAATTTATCAGTGTGCAAACAGTGTTACGAGTGCCTCATTAGGCTGACCGGTCGCGGTCTTGAACGCGCCCATGTCGTAGGCACCCCAGCCTAATGGGATATACTCCTGCGGACGCCAACCGGCAAACACCTGCGGCTCCCAGTAGAATATTCCTCCGAAATACGGCAACGTATCCAGTTTGCTTCGCACATCGGCAATCACCTGTTGCGAGGTCTGCGGGTCGTGCTCCATCGTACCTATCTCCGACAGCATGATCGGACAGCCGAATGCCTCATGCAGGGCGATAATGTTACGGCGCGCCCGCTCGTTCATCTCCTGCCAAGGTATACCGCCGCTCCACGCGCCCATCATCGGGTAATGACTCAGACCAATCATATCCCACTTGCCACCGTCTGCCTGCAGTTGCTTGTAGAACCACACGTTGTCCAGATAGGCGTTGTCGATATGGTTGATCACGATCACGTCGGGGAAGACCTCATGGCACGCCTCGTAGCCTGCTGTAACGAACTTCGCATAGTTGCTCCATCCTTCGCCGTTACGCACGGGCACATACTGCTCGTCGGTCGTACGGCCGTAGGGCCACAACGTGCCATAGCGCGTCTCGTTGCCTACCTGCACCCATTCGGGCGTTATACCTTCCGCCTTGAGCGCCTGCAGCACGGCTTTCGTGTGCGCATACACGCACTCCGTCAGGTGACTGATCGTATCGGCATAGGTCTGTTCGTTTCCGTCGGGATTGTCCCACGTCAGCCACTCTGCCGGCACATCCTGGCGATGCGGGTCGGCAAAGAAGTCCGAATAGTGGAAGTCAATCATCAGCCGTAGCCCGAGGCTGTCGGCGCGACGTGCCTTGACGAGCATATCCGGCAGGTTGCACCAGCCTGTAGAATGATTCACCCACACGCGCAGACGCACGCTGTTCATGCCTATACCTTGCAGCAGGTGCATGCACTCGTCGGCATTGCCGGATAGATCGCGGAAGATCACGCCGTCACGCTCCTGCTCTGTCAGCCAACTCAGGTCAGCACCGTAGGCGTAACCCGCTTCTTTCGCTGCCGGACGCGAACACGACGCCAGCAGCACAATAGCCGTCAGGACTATTGTCGGATAGATATATCGTTTCATCGCTCTCATGATTATTCAGTCTTACGTCCGTCCACCGTATATCGCTCTCCGTCACGCAGGATATATAGCGCGCCGTTCTCCATCACCTTCGTGGCGGCAGGCTGTACTTGCAGATCCTCCACGCCGGTGGACTCGGTGGTATAGATATCAAAGTTGTCGCCGGCATATGCATGCTCATATCCTGCCGGCTCCGACATGTCGCGCGCCGAACCCATACGCAGGATAACCTTGCCGCGATGACCGATGATTGTAGCCGAATATTTGTTGGATGCAGCCACCTCGTCCGTCACCTCTGACTCCGAATGGATACCTATACGTTTGCGAATGGCTATCAGTTTGTTGATATCACTTTTGAAGGTGTACCAGTGCGGCCAGAACACGCAGGGCACGCCCGGCATCATCAGCAGGTAGGCATTCGCCTCAAGTATCTGTGGCTTCTTGCCGTTCAGGTTCGTGTTGTAACCAAGGAACTCGCCCGACTGGTTATCCGAACGGTGGAACGTATCGTGGTTGTCGATGAATGTTACGGCATTTCTGGTCAGCTTCTGCGAACGCATACCTGCATTCTTCATATTGCTGTACATCGAACCGCCTTTCCATGCATTGAACTTGTACTTCAGCGGGAAGTCAAACGCCAAGGTGTTGTAGCTCGCAGCCTCCAGATGTGACTTGATTGTATTCAGATCACTCCAGCACTCCGATACCGAGAAGAACGGCTTCGAGGCCAGGTTGTACATCGATAGGTACTTGCCATGGAACCCTAACGTCATATCGTAGCGGAAGCCATCGAAACCTATCGTGTTGATCATCCATTGCGTATAAGCCTTGCACATACCCTGCACGTACGTACTGGTATGATCCAGGTCACGGCATCCGCCGTCGTTCGTGCCCGTGTCCGCTGCACCGTGAGGCAGACTGCGGCTGTCCGACGATGAACTGGTAAACGCCTCATCACCCGCACAGATATGCTCCGACGAGATCTGATAGGTTCCGTAGTTGCCAAAATTGTTCGTCATAAACGATTTAGCCCATCCCGAAGAACTCTGCGTATGATTGATCACTATATCCGCCAGCACCTTGCAGCCCTTGGCGTGCAGCCGCTCAAGCACCTCCAGCAACTTGGTTTTTGCCCCCCAATCGCTATCCAGATTGGAGTATTGCTTCGTGTAGTACCCCACACCGCCACCGTTGCCCGAGGGCGGCATCCATACCAAGTCAAAGTTCTGCCCCATCTCGTCTACCAGACCGCTGTTCAGCAGATCGACGTACTTCATTCGGGAGTAATCGGTCAGTCTGTGCGCATCCCAGTAGAAAGCCTGCAGCATCACTCCTTCGTACTCTGCCGGCACACCTACCTCCCAGTATTTCGAGGGGTCGGGAGCATCGTTGCCTACCGAACCGTTGACGCATATCTTCGATCCGTTGTACGTGATCGTTATATCCTGCGGCTCACTGATCGAAAAAGCGATGTTATTGTCGCCGCCGGACGTACTGGCATAGATGTTCGATTCGGCGGACGAGTACTTGTCATACCCCATCCATGTGCTTGAACCGTTGGTGACCTTGAACTGATAATCGCCACTTACCGGCACATTCACGAACGTGATCGACCATAAGCCGTTGCCCATGTCTGTCATCGCACTGCCGTTGACTTGCCACGACTTGCCGTCGCACCACGGGTTGCCTGCCGAACCGTTGCCGGCTACATAGTACGCCGCCATCATCTGCATCGACAGCACGCATACCGCTACAATCATTACAATCTTTCTCATAATCTTATAAGGTTAATAATTTTCAACGTATTCACCTTTCCCTTTAGTGAGGGGTTGGGAGTAGGCACCTTTCAATTTCCTCACTCCGGCTTTCCCGATAGCGTACAGCCAGGGCTTGGCTACATACAGCCATCGTCCGTGCTCCACCAGCGTACCGCCGAACTCGCTCTTGAAGTCCCGCACACCGTACGGCACGCCCGGCACACCCGCACCCATCATGTCGTAGCGCGCACAACCTTGCTCATGCGCATACTGCATGCCTACCCATGTTGCCATCACCGACGGATACTGCTCCTTGTACGCCGCATTCATCCCGCACTCATACCATTCATACACCGCATCGGATGATTTCACCACCATACTGCCGCCGATGATCTTTCCCTCATGCCTGATCAGCAGAAATTGTCCTACGCCTTGCTTATAAGCCTGCACAAAGAACTCCACGGGCAATAGCGGTGTCTTGACTTTCGTTCGGTACAACTCCTGCAATATGCCGTACCACTCCCTTACATCCTGCTCAGATACATCCTTTCCCTCCTTCTCCCCTCCTTTCAGGGTGGGGTCGGCGGTAGGCTTTCCCCTTTTTATCTGCCTCTTCCGGTTATCGCTCAGCCGTTCCCACATCTTCTGTTTGTCCGTACAATCCACATGGAAGTTCAGGTGCGGCTGATAACTGAACCCTGCCGCCTCTATCGCTCCGCGCCAACGGCTGTAATCGTTGAAGTTCCGTATCTCGATATAGATAGGAGCGTTGAGAGTTGAGGGTTGAGAGTTTAGTGTTGAGGGTTGAGCGTTGAGGGTTGAGGGTTGAGAGTTGAGAGTTGAGAGTTGAGCGTTGAGGGTTGAGAGAAGTGCTGTCACTTCCTCATCCGTCGCGTCCTCGGCGAGACACGGTCCGCCCAGGATGATGGCGCGCCGCGTAAAGAACTGCCTCAGCCGGCTCCGTTCCTGCGTCACATATCCCACACATACGCCCCGCAATGTTGCTTCGACTATTTGTCCCGCATCTGATTCGGGTTTGCCCACAATGCCAAAGGCGAAAGGAGTAAACATCTCCGGCAGCGAAGCAAACAGTTCATACGCCTCCGGGCTCTGAAACCACGTGCCTGTCCGGCTTGTCTGCACCAGCCTGCTCCACGCCTCGCGGTCTATTTCCGTATATGTCAGGATCGTACTATCAGACATATGTTTCTCACAAGATCTGCTCCGAATGGTTCTTTGTGTCCACTTTCTCGATGATTCGCACCACCCTGCCCGCTTCGTCAAACACAAACGTCTTCCTCAGCGTGCCCATCGTCACCTTGCCATAGTTCTTCTTCTCACCCCATGCTCCGAACGCCTGCAGCATCGCGGTTGTCGGGTCGCTCAGCAGCGGAAACGGCAGGTCATACTTCTCCTTGAACTTGACGTGCGACGCCTGACTGTCCTTGCTCACGCCGTACACCTGATAGCCTTGCGCCAGAAACGCATGGTAGTTGTCGCGTATGTTGCATGCCTCGGCGGTACAACCCGGCGTCGAGTCTTTCGGGTAGAAATAGATCACGGTCTTTTTGCCGATCAAATCATTGTTTGTCACCGCGCGTCCCTGTTCATCCGCCACGCTGAACGCCGGCATCATGTCTCCTACTTGTAACATAGTGTATAGTTATTTTGTTTTGTATGGTTATGTCTTGTATTAGTCTCTTTACAGCATAAGCTATTTGAACTTCTTTGGCATATTTTTCCGCATGCAAAGGTACAAAAAAAAATGCACATTTGCAAATCTGTCCGAAGAAAAATTGCAAGGATGTGCATTTTTTTGTATCGACCGCGGCTACAGCCTCTTCGAGGCGTCGTATTGCTCGATCGTTTTCGACTGTATGATCACGGTGGTGTCACCGCGTTTGACGCTGCTCGAGGTCGTGGTGACGGTGCGGGTGACATTGCAGGAGGTCAGCATCACCGAGAGACCGATCGCCAAGGCGGTGAGCAATGTCAGGAGGATTTGTTTTACGTACTTTTTCATTGTGCTGAAAATTTAGTGGTTTTTGTTCTGTACGGATACTACGGATACTACGGATACTACGGATAATACGGATAATTTTGCTCGAACACGGATTTTCACGGAGTGTCACGGAATTTTTTGCTCTTCTGCCTCCGTGTTTTTCCGTGTGTCTCCGTGTTCGTTATTTGTTCTGTACGGATACTACGGATAATACGGATAATTTTGC
>CALZOG010000060.1 GCA_945827635.1 uncultured Bacteroidales bacterium | reverse complement strand
CAGCGCAGCGGTCTATATTCTGTCAGCGTAGCGGTCTATATTCTGTCAGCGCAGCGGTCTTATCTAATGCCGCACAAGCCGCTTCTCTGTAAGCCACCATCAGGCCGCCTGTGCCCAGCAGCGTACCGCCGAAATACCGCACCACAACCACCAGCACGTTATCCAGATTCCGCGCATCTATGCTGCGAAGTATAGGCAGACCTGCTGTGCCGTGCGGTTCGCCGTCATCTTTCGTCCGCCACAGGTTCTCGCCCAAACGATAGGCGTAGCACACATGACGCGCGTCGTGGTACTTCTTTTTGTACCATGCTATGCGTTTCTTTGCGCTTTCCTCATCGCAGATCGGCTCCGCAAATGCCAGGAACTTACTGCCTCTGTCCTTGTATATACCTTCAGCGGAAACGGTTATGTTGATGCGTTCTGCCATGTCAATTATTTCTTGAGCAATGCGAACGAAATTACTTCGTCAATATCCTTAACATAGTGGAACGTCAATCCCTTGACATACATCTCGGGTACCTCCTCTACATCTTTCCTGTTATCCTCGCACAGCACGATATCCGTTATACCCGAGCGTTTGGCAGCCAGGATTTTCTCCTTCACGCCGCCGATTGGCAGCACTTTGCCGCGGAGTGTCATCTCGCCTGTCATGGCTATGCGCGAACGCACTTTCCTGCGTGTGAAGGCGCTGACCATAGCAGTGGTCATTGTTATACCGGCTGAAGGACCATCTTTCGGTATTGCACCTTCCGGCACGTGCAGATGTACGCTGTGGGTCTCTATATCTTTCTGCGATATACCGAAGTGCTCGGCGTGTGACTTGATATATCCGAGGGCTATCGTTGCCGACTCTTTCATTACGTCACCCAGGTTGCCTGTCAGCGTGAGAGTAGGGGCTTTACTCTTGCTCAGTGAGGTCTCGATGAAAAGGATCTCACCACCGACACTCGTCCATGCCAAACCTGTCACAACGCCGTAATAGTTGTTGTTCTCCCACATGTCGCGGTTGAACTTGGGCTTACCCAGGTAGGTCTCTACATCCTCCTTGGTCAGCGACTTGTTGTATTCTTCTTCCAAGGCTATCTTTGTCACCACCTTCCGGCATATCGTGGATATCTGACGTTCCAGACTGCGCACACCCGATTCGCGTGTATAGTGGTCGATTATCTCGCCCATTATTTTCTTTGTTATACGCAGGTCGGAGACTTTCAGTCCGTTGTTCTTCAGACATCTCGGCATCAGATGACGTTTGGCTATCTCCTCTTTTTCCTCTTGCAGATAGCCGGTCATCTCAATCAGTTCCATACGGTCGAGTAGGGGACGGGGAATCGACTCCAGCGAGTTGGCAGTCGCCACGAACAGAACTTTGCTTAAGTCGTAATCCACGTCCAAATAATTGTCGTGGAACGTGCTGTTCTGCTCGGGATCCAATACTTCGAGCAACGCGCTTGTAGGGTCACCCTTGTAGTCCATGCCGACTTTGTCAATCTCGTCCAGCACAAACACAGGGTTGCTGCTTTGCACTTTCTTCAGATTGCTGATTATACGTCCGGGCATAGCGCCAATGTACGTGCGGCGGTGGCCGCGAATCTCCGCCTCATCGTGCAGGCCGCCCAACGACACACGGGCATATTTCCTGCCAAGTGCCGTGGCAATGCTCTTGCCAAGACTTGTTTTGCCCACGCCCGGAGGACCGTACAGACATAGGATAGGGGCTTTGGTATCTTTCGTTTTGGCAGCTTGTGTCTGCTTGAGAACAGCCAGATATTCAATGATTCGCTCCTTCACTTTTTCCATGCCGTAGTGGTCTTTGTCCAGAACCTCTTTGGCTTGACGTATATCGTAGTTATCCTCCGTATAGTCGTTCCATGGCAAGTCAAGCATCGTTTCCAGATACGTTATATCCATCTGAAAATCAGGCGAGTGGTGCGACTCACGCTCCACTTTCTTCATTGTTTCTTCAAATGCCGCTTTCGCATGATCCGGCCAGTTCTTCTTGGCTGCACGTTCTTTCAGAGCCGTAAATCGCTCGTCTTCCGTATCGCCTAACTCTTTCTGAATAGCCTCCAACTGATGGTGCAGGAAGTATTCGCGCTGCTCCTTGTTCATCGTCTCCGCAGCTTTTTCCTGAATATCCGCTTGCGTCTTTACCATCTCCACCTCTCGCACGAGGAACTCCAGCAACATCTCGCCGCGCAGACGCATGTCGTCCATCAAGATCAGTTTCTGCTTCTCTTCAATCGACATATTGAAGTTCACACAGATATAGTTGATCAGTATATCCGGAGAGGTTATACCGCGCAGCATCATTTTGGCTTCCTGGGGTAGGTTAGTGGCACGCTCCAGAATGAACACAGCCTGCTCTTTGATCGTTGTAGCCAGAGCCAGGAAGTTCTTGTCGCGCTTCGACGGCATTTTTTCGGGCTTGACATCTACGCGAACCATAATCTGCGGCGTGAGTGCAGTAAATTCGTTCATCCATATTCGTTGAGTGCCTTCCAATATAGCCATCATACTGCCGTCTGGTACATCAAAGATGCGCAACACGCGTGCTGCCGTACCGATGGGGTAGATGTCGTGCGCCTGCGGATCCTGAATGTCCGTATTCTTCTGACTGAACACGCCTATTGTCAGTTCGTCTTTGTATGCTTTTTCTACCAATCGCATGGATTTCGGGCGTGACAAGGTAACAGGCAGCAACACGCCGGGAAAAAGAATCATTTTCCTCAGCGGCAATACGGGCACCACGTCACCCGTTTTCAGTTGTTGTGTCTGCGAGCTGTCCTGTCCGTCAACCAGAGGCACAATCTGTTCTTCCTCGCCGTCTTCTCCTGCCAGCGACAAACTCAGCATCAAATCTTCAAAATCTTCTCTCATAGTTTATTTATCTCAATCTTTTTCGAGTTGTATCTTTATTTATTTCAATCTATTTCGCATTATATCTTTATTTATTTCAATCTATTTCGCGTTATTTCTTTATTTATCTCAATCAATTTCGCGTTCTATCTTTATTGTTGCACACAAAAGCATACGCGTTTTCACGCGCACAATTATATTGTAACAAAAAATGTGCCGTATAATCATCCGTTTCAGTTTTCCTGCCAATTTGTCATAAATAGCTGAATCTTGTCAACTCAATGTTGTAGTCTCAATATAGAAGTTCTGATTTAAATCTTCTGCTTCAAATGTAAAACCTATTTTACATAACATAAATTAGAATTACTTGCTGCCATATAGAAATTCTGTTAAAGAATTATAGGTTCATTATCGAATCATTTTCGGGGGTTTATCGCATCCTACATACTCGTATAATATATGAATATATTATCCTGTGATTTTGAATCAAGAATATTTTTGGTGTTTTTTCATGAATTTTCACAAATAACAAAATATGGCGCGATTTTTGTATAGATTATTTCTGTATGTCACAATCATCCGACAATCATCAACAATCGTTCATCGTGGTTCGCGGAGCACGCGAACACAATCTCAAGAACATCAACGCACGTATCCCGAGATACGCGCTGACAGTTGTTACCGGACTAAGCGGTTCCGGCAAATCATCTCTGGCGTTTGACACCATCTATGCCGAGGGTCAGCGTCGCTACATGGAGACGTTTTCAGCGTACGCGCGCTCGTATATTGGCAATATGCAACGCCCGGACGTAGATAAGATTACAGGTCTCTCGCCTGTTATCAGTATCGACCAGCGCACTACGGTTCGCAATCCGCGTTCTACGGTCGGGACAATCACAGAGATCTATGATTTTCTGCGACTTCTGTATGCCCGCGCAGCCGACGCCTATTCGTATATGACAGGCGAAAAGATGGTTCATTATACCGACGAACAGATTGTCAGTCTTATCCTTGAGCAATATGCCGGCAAGCGTGTGCTGATACTTGCACCTGTTGTGCAGAACCGCAAAGGTCATTACAAAGAACTGTTCGAACAGATCCGCCACAAAGGCTTTATTCAGGCGCGTGTGGACGGCGAACTGGTGGAGATCACACAAGGCATGAAACTCGACCGCTACAAGAACCACACCATCGAGATTGTGATTGACAAACTCAAGCTCTCCGGCGAGTTTGTTGACGAAACGCAAAAACGTCTGTATCAGTCACTTGACAAAGCTATGCAGCAAGGTGGCGGCATGATCTTAGTGTGCGAGGCGGACGGACAAAACGCTCGGTTCCTGTCGCGTAACCTGATGTGTCCTACTACAGGTATCAGTTACCGCGAACCTGCACCGCACACGTTCTCGTTTAACTCGCCGCAAGGCTGGTGTCCGCGTTGCAAAGGTTTGGGACGGATCAAAGCATCGGAGCTCAATACTGTGCAGCCGGATAATGACGAACTCAACGACATTGTGCATGACGACAGCGATTGGTACAAACGCATGCTCGAGTATATCGACAAGTCCAAAGAAGCCGATGATGATGAACCCAAACAGCAGGAACAGGACGTTATCTGCCCTGACTGCCAGGGCAAACGACTGAGCAAAGAGTCCCTATCCTACCGCATTGGCGACAAGAATATTGCAGCCTTGTCGGATATGGATATCAATCAGTTACTTGATTTTATCACATCTCTTCAGGGCGAGAACTCCCCTATCCGACTCACCGAACGGCAGCAGGCTATCGCTATGCCTATTGTCCGCGAGATAGAGACTCGGCTCCGATTCATGCAACAGGTCGGACTAACCTATCTGTCACTCTCGCGACCGTCTGACTCGCTGTCAGGTGGCGAGAGCCAACGCATACGTCTGGCTACGCAGATCGGTTCACGGCTGGTGAATGTGCTGTATATATTGGACGAACCGTCTATCGGTCTGCATCAGCGTGACAACCAGCGCCTTATCGACTCGCTCAAGCAACTGCGCGACATGGGGAATACCGTTATCGTCGTGGAGCATGACGAGCAAATGATGCGCGAGGCGGATTATATTCTGGATATCGGTCCTCGTGCCGGACGATTGGGTGGCGAACTGATCTTCCAGGGCACACCTGCCGAACTGCTCAAAGCCGACACTCTCACCGCGCAGTATCTGCGTGGGGAAAAATCCGTCAGCCCCAACAATCTCTCTTCTGTCAGCGCCAGCGGTCTGTCAGTTGAAAGCGGTCTCTCCTGGCTCACCTTGAAAGGCTGCACAGGCAATAATCTGAAAAACGTCACCTTGCGTCTGCCATTGGGCAAGATGGTTTGTATAACGGGTGTCAGCGGTTCAGGCAAATCTACGCTTATCAACCGCACGCTCTACCCCATCCTGTCGCAACATTTCTACCGCAGTTTGACCGCCCCTATGCCCTACGATAGCATCGAGGGGTTGGAGCATATCGACAAGGTGATCAATGTCGATCAGAGTCCCATTGGTCGTACGCCGCGCTCTAATCCTGCCACTTATACCAACGTTTTCACCGATATCCGCGAACTGTTTGCTTCGTTGCCGGAATCGAAGATCCGTGGCTGGAAGCAGAACCGCTTCTCGTTCAACGCCAAGGGCGGGCGCTGTGAAGAGTGCGCAGGCAACGGCTACAAGACACTTCGCATGCATTTTATGCCTGACATCTTTGTGCCGTGCGATGTGTGCGGTGGTGCACGGTACAATCGGCAAACTCTGGAGGTTAGGTTCAAAGGTAAGACGATCAGCGATATTCTCGATATGACCGTCAATCAGGCAGTAGAGTTCTTTGAGGCGCAACCGTATATACTGCGCAAGATCAAGTCGCTGCAAGAGGTTGGTTTGGGATATATCAAACTTGGTCAGTCGTCCACCACCCTCTCGGGCGGCGAGAGTCAGCGTGTCAAGCTGGCTACCGAACTGGCGCGACCGTCCACCGGCAAGACCATGTACATCCTCGACGAACCGACTACAGGTTTGCATTTCGATGATGTGCGCGTACTGATGGGCGTCTTGCGCAAACTGGTGGATAAAGGTAACACTGTGATTATCATTGAGCACAACCTGGATGTTATCCGCACGTGCGATTATATTATCGATCTTGGTCCCGAGGGCGGCAATGCCGGCGGTCAGATCGTAGCCCAAGGCACAGTTGCCGATCTCCGCACGATGAAAGACAAATCAATCACAGCACAATACGTATAATTATTTGAATAATTGAACTACCAAATGGCAAATTATAACATGGTAAATCTTGCAATCATTGGTGCCTCGGGAGCAGTGGGACAAGAACTGCTCAAGATACTGCAGGAGCGGAAGTTTCCGTGCAACAGTCTGCGTCTGTTCGGTTCAAGCCGCAGTGCCGGAACGTCCTATATGTTCAACGGCGAACCAATTGTAGTAGAAGAGCTTACGCCTGCTACTTCATTTGAGGGTGTAGATATCGCCTTTGCATCGGCAGGTGCGTCCACTTCGCGCCAATATGCCGAGCAGATAACCAAGTACGGCACTATTCTGATAGACAACTCGTCGGCTTTCCGCATGGACGAAGATGTGCCGCTCGTGGTGCCGGAGATCAATCCCGAGGATGCCTTTCAGGCGCTGGAGGAGGGCAGCCGGCATATCATTGCCAACCCGAACTGCACGACGATCATCATGGCTGTGGTACTGAATGCCGTTGAGCCGCTGAGTCATATCAAGCGCGTGCATGTAGCGACTTATCAGTCAGCCTCCGGTGCAGGTGCACAGGCTATGCAGGAGTTGCAGGAGCAATATAACCAGATAGCCCGCGGCGAGCAGCCAACCGTGCAGCGGTTTGCGCATCAGTTGGCGTACAATGTTATTCCGCATATCGATGTTTTTGCCGATGGCGACTATACGAAAGAGGAGCTGAAAATGTATAACGAGACGCGCAAGATCATGCACTCGGATATCCGTGTCAGCGCTACGTGCGTTCGTGTGCCGACCTTGCGCGCACACTCAGAGGCAGTGTGGTGCGAGTTGCAGCACCCGTTGTCGTTGGATATTATCCGTCAGGCGATAGCCGAAGCACCGGGTTGCGAACTGGTTGAGCCCTACCCTATGCCGCTTGACCGCAGCGGCTTGGACAAAGTGGCTGTCGGCCGTCTGCGCAAAGATCTGGCGGATGATCACTCGTTCTCGTTCTTCTGCGTAGGTGACCAGATCCGCAAGGGTGCTGCGCTCAACGCCATCCAGATTGCAGAATCACTACTCGATAAGATTAACGAATAATTGCAGACAGAATATCGACTATCAACTATCAACTGTCAACTGCCAATTGTCATTTGTCGTTCACTTTGATGATCCTTACGGATGGTGTGTGCAGTCGGATAGCGAGCCAATTGTTGATGCGGGTGAGATCATCATCCATGAGTGCGGCAGAATCAGCCGCACTTGTTTTTTCCGATACAATCAGCAGCACCGTTGAGTCGGCACGTGCGAGCGTCACTTGCCCTATGGCAGGCCACTGGGCGTGCAGCTCCTGTGCTATCTGTTCGGATGGCAGGATCTGTGACTCGTACGCCTCGAGGAGTGCTATGAGTGTGCGTATAGAATCATCACGCTGGCGCAGTTGTGCTTCGGTGGTGGACAGCCAATCGCGCATGATCTCTGTCTCATTGAGTCGGCGCACCTCAATGGTAGCATCTTCCAGGAACAGCAGCTGTGCATGGGATATACCCTGTTTCTCCGCCTCGGCGTATAGTTGAGCACGCGCTTCATTAGACAATGTTTCGCCCGCCAGACGCAAGGTTAGTGTGTAAGGCTTGCTGCTCATATCCGTCGTGTAGTCGTAGATGTACGTGCCGCCGATAGATTTATTGTCTTTGACGAAGTGCCGTGCTGTGTTGGCAAAACGGTTTTCTATAACTATATTGTATGCACTGAAGCAGCTGGGCACCAGCACGACCAGGATAAGCAGGCTGTAGGAGATAATCGTCTTGTAGGATGTCTTGTGTTCTATTGCCGGGAAGTTCAGGAACCTGACCGCGATGTACGTAGCCAGGGCGATGAACATACAGTTGATAAAGAACAGGTACAACGCTCCACCGGCGTATTGCCAGTTCCAGTTGGCTATGCCGTACCCTACGGTGCACAACGGCGGCATAAGTGCCGTAGCAATAGCCACGCCGGACATGACTGTACCTTTGTCTTTACGCGAGAGTTCGAGTATGCCGGCTATGCCGCCAAAGAACGCAATCAGTACGTCGTAGATCGACGGGTTAGTACGCGCAAGCAGTTCGGTAGGATTATCCGTCTCGAGCGGTGTGACCAGGAAATACAGCGTTGACGCCAGCAGACTGATGGCGAACATTATCCCCAGGTGCTTGAGCGATTGCAGCAGCAGGTTGGTGTCGTGTGTGCCGAGTCCCATTCCGAACCCGATAATAGGGCTCATGAGTGGCGATATAAGCATCGCACCAATAATCACAGGTATGGAGTTCACGTTCAATCCGACAGAGGCAATCACGATAGCCACGAACAAGATATAAATATTCGGTCCGCGGAAAGGGATATTGCTGCGGATGTTGGCAGATGCCGCTTGTGCATCGATATAATCCGTAAGGCTGAGTTGCCTGCGGAGGAATAGCACGATTCGTTGCTTGAGTTCGTTGTATTTCATTTGCTTATTTCACAGTATTTATATTTTTAATTTGTCTTCGAGTACGCAGGAAGTGAGTCAACTGCCTCTGCTGGTATTCACTCACCCCTTTTACCCAGAACTGTACGGGGCGTTCTGGGTTGAGTTGGCGGGTGATAAATTTCTGCCAATCGAGCAACCACTTTGTCTTCTAACATATCAGGCTACAAAGATACAAAAAAATTTTGATATATGCAAATCACGAAAATGAATTTTGCGACAAATTTTTCATAACTTTTTACAACTCGCTGATTGTCAACGCCGCGATTAGCATGAAATTGTCGCAAGTTTTGCAAAAACGAGCTATGACGCGATCACCTCGAGTCCGCCTACCCGACAACTCATCCGTCTATTAGGCGAAGATTTCCACTCGGTGGTATTGCGTATGGCGGTACAGATAGAAAGGATAGCGATGATACTAACGGCGCTTAGACAAAACAATCCGGGATTTGATCCCGAGTCAATAAACAAAGTCATCATAAGCAGGGATGAGGATTATCAGACGTCGCAGCTTAAAGGTGCACCCGATCCGGTGTTAGGCAAGAAGAAGATCTGCCAGTTCGGCAACTTCATCCGCGCGGTGCTGATACATGAGGGATAGCAAAAAAGTGCTCGTTATGAGCACTTTTTTAGTATAGATTAGTACAACTCTACGAGTACAAAGCACACAAAGACATAAACCAACAAAACATTTTCAAATCAAATCCGTTCGCTCATAATGCCAGTATAATTAGCTTAATATCGATTATTTATAGCTCATTTGCGATATTTTAATGGGACAGTAGTGATAAACTTTATTAATAACAAACCGATTGGGCAAATTAACCATGCGCTACTTTAATTCCGCCAACGGGTAAGCAATAAGAAAAAGAAAAAAAATGGGGAGGGAGAAGCCTGCAGCAGCTTTAGGGTGGTCAAGCCGGACGCTCGCAAGGTGTAGATGTCAGCCGGTACAGCAAAGGGATGTAGTCAATCACCGGAGGTAATTGCAGCCACCGGCAGGTAGAGTGCAGGACGCAGCTGCTTGGTTAGGGCGAACAAACGTTGCAGAAAATCGGTAGACTGTAGGTAAGTGCAAAAGAAAACTGCCGGCTCGTCACGAGTCAGCAGTCGCATGAAGTTACAATTAAGAGCCATCAGTTCGTCTCCGAACCATCTTGCTCCTCTTTGATGCGTTTTTCAAAATAATTATCATTGTCCCAAACACTCCTATGTGCAGAAACAAACTCATCATAGTAATGCGCTTTTAGATATGCCATCTGATAAGCAGACCAAGTGTAGCAAGCTTCATGAGCTTTGTGACAAATGTAGCAATAGCCTGTCGTTATAAGTTCCCAGACCTTAGACAGTTCATCTTCCTTATAACCATTCTTGATACCACCACTCATAAACTTATTCTTCAACTCATCTTGGAGTACTGACATTTTATGATAAGAAAAAGCCTTGCAAAATATATTACTCTCGGTAGGTGTGAAGTTTGCAAGTCTCTGGCAAAGCAACATGCCTTGCTCTTGGTATGCGATAATGCCATAAGTTTCTTTAAGACATTCATCCATTACGGGAATCCCATAACCTATAGGCTCACTACCGTGTTTGCGGGCAATATAATGCGATATGTAATACATAGGTCCAGGTCGATACATGCCATTAAGCGCAACGAGTTCTTCAAAGGAGTTAGGATGAAGTCCACGCAAGTATTCGCGCATTCCCCTCGATTCAAATTGGGGAATTCCAATAGTCTTACCATCCCGAAACAACTCAAATGTCAAATCGTCATCTTTGGGTATGTTGTTTATATCCAAGTCTATCCCATGCACTTGCTTAATGTTCTTCAAACACTCCTTCAGAAATTGTAAAGTATATAGTTCTACGATGTCAAACTTAATAAGACCAACAGATTCAACTTGGTTTCCCTCATATCCGGTAACAACACATCTGTTTGATTTACTACACTGACACGAACTCAACGGCAGGACTTTTGGTAGCTCATCACCACACAATGCAAGTGCATCGGGATAGCTTTTAGCACGGCATATCACGTCCTGCAAAAGCCTTACATTCTTGAACATATTGAGTTCGCTTGCAGATAAAGACTGACGTTCCCTCATTGCCTTCCTTAAGGCATGGGAGATGCCCCCATGTCTAACCTCCAATCTCAAATCGAACTCCATATCTAATTCCTTGAAACGACTATCAGGAATACGCATTATATGAGCTAGTTTTGGCAGGAACCTCACCGTGTCTCTCATCCTCTCGAAGTCGAGAACCCGAGCGACATTAGCTATTCCATATTTTTGTGCGAGATAGGCATTCAATTTCTCACGCCCGCCTTTTTCGACATCAATATCTATCTTGGGCAACTCATCTGCACCTGAATAGAACCGTTCAAAAAGTAAGCCATTTTCAAGCGGGTCTACGTCGGTTATCTTGAGACAGTAATTTACGAGCGAACCCGCTGCCGAACTACGACCCGGACCAACAATGATTCCCATTTCACGTGCTACATTCACCATGTCGGCTATGATAAGGAGATAAGTAACTGCATCCCTATTGGCACACAAGGCTTTGAGTTCAGTTTCTGCACGCAGCGTGAAAATGGGAGAATGAACGAAGTTTTCTCCGTAGTGCTCCAAGCCACCTTGCATTACCTGCTGACGCAAATAATCTTCTGGTGCTATGGGAAGTTCCAACTTCGGCAAAATGGGAGCATGGTCTATGTCATAGAGTTCAACCTTATCGACAATCTCCTGTGTGTTGGCAAGTGCTTCCGGAATATCGCTGAAGATTTCGGCCATCTCTTCAGGCGTCTTGATCCATTCCTGTTCAGAATAGCGATGTCTATCCTTATCGTTAATGCACTTGTCGGTGTTCATACACAGTAAACAATCATGCGCATCAGCTTCCTCGGCGTTAACGAAATGACTATCGTTGGAGCAGATGAGTTTCACTCCATACTCATATGCCAAATCAATCAGCACCGGATTGATAGCAGACTGCAATTCATACGTGTGCCGGTTTGCTCTATGGCGAAGGGTCCGATGGCGTTGCAATTCGATATAATAATCCGCGCCAAACAGGTTCTTGAACCATTCAAGCGTTTTGCGCGCTTCGCTCATGTCACCAGACGTTAAGCCAGCGAGTACTTTTTGAGGCAACTCGCCACCAATGCAACCTGAGCAACAAATAAGACCTTCGTGGTACTGTTGCAGCAGTTCGTGATCAATGCGAGGAACGAGGAAGAAGGAATCTGCCTTGTTGCTCTCCGAGACAAGGCGGCAAAGGTTCTGATAGCCGGTCTTGTTCTTGGCTAACAAGATAAGATGCCAACCTCCGCGGTCAAGCACTCGCGTACGACCTTCGGGAGTTACTTCCTCTTCCTGCGACATGGAATGACGCCCACGACGAGCGCAGTAGGCTTCTACTCCCACAATTGGAATAAAGGGCTTAACGCTTGTCTGACGGCGGTCCTCATTGATTAACTTGCAATAGTCGAGCAGCTCCTTAATGCCGTACATATTGCCATGATCGGTAAGTGCAACCGCGTTCATTCCGGATACAATACATTTGTCCACGATATCGTGAACTGTAGATATCCCGTCCAAGAGAGAGTAGCGGGAATGGACATGTAAGTGCGTGAAGTTCATATGATATATAATTTGTTGTGCTTTAATATAACCGATTTCAAACTGTTTTTGAATTTGCGCAGACGCAACGCGCAAATTCTTCGAAGTATTGATGATGTGTCTTATCTCATCTCCGTGCTCTGCAATTATCATTTGCTTTCTATAAGGTCCGTCACCAGCTGCGAACATGTCATAAAACTTGCCTCCTTTTAGGATGGCTTCACGAGCAGCAGGAAATACATTCTCTTCATAAGATGCAAAGTACCCTGATATCGGGGCTGCGGAAGTCTGGAAATTTGCTACTTTCTGAAGGCGACATTTCGGCTCGTTTTTAGTGTTCAAAAGTTTAATTTTTCTCATGATTTTAATGGGTTGAAATTTTTTCCAAACTCTAATACGAAATTCTCAACCTTCTACGCCCCTAAAAATCATCAATTCTTAAAAACTGACAATTTAATCTTAATAATTGAAAAATAGATTTTTCCGGGGTATCTCTTTTTTGGACACAAAACCCATACAAAGCAACCGGTCATTGCTTTGTCTCAAAATGTTCTAAATTCCAGCAGAAAAATGCAGGTTACTTTACACTTCCCCAATAGCGTTCTTTGAGGTACTTAAGCAACTCATCATACGCCATATTTCCGCTGAGTGGTGAAAGCAGTTCTTCCGGATCAATCACATAGAACTGTTTCTGACCTATCTCCGAAAGAGAATCCTTAAACGAAAATGCGTCCTTCCGCATTTCTGTATTTTCAACAGGACACACCACGATATGCTGATAATAGTCTGCTTCGAAAAGTTGCTTCTGAATAATTTGCTCCACAAGCAACGACTGCCTTGCTAATTCATAATGAGGATCCCAATAATAACTGTCCTGCCATCCTTTTAGATGTGACATAGTTGGATCAATCTTATCCAAATAACGTTCTTCTACCACTGACTCCTTAACCTTATTGTCATCTTCTTTCACATATGCCTCTGTATATTTCCATTCTATAGGAATAAGCACGTGCTTATTGTCACTATCTTTGGCATAAACGAAAACATCGATTGACGTGCAATTCGCTCCGCGCTTATTGCAACGTTCATTAAGAAGCGTCCTATTCTCGCAGGTAAACTCAAAAGAAATATATGAAGGTGTCTTATAGGGGTAATTGTCCATATAACAAAACTTTTCATCAATAGGTGATGGCAAAATCTCACATATATTTGGCAGCAAGGCTTGAATAATTGCCAATACGGCATCCTTGTCAGCGCGCAAAGCAAACAAGTGGTTCAAGCAATGTATCTGTGACGAAAGCGTGTGCCCGGTAGGAAAATACAAATTCTCACTTTGCCCCCACCACTCTATATCATTTAACTGAAAATAAGATAAAGCGGCGTGACGAATTCCCTTATAAAGATTCTTTGTGCTTTCTCTGCGGTTAATGATTTTAGGAGAAGGTAGCCAACGACCAACATTCTCGATATAGTATAACTCGCCCTCTGCCCCTTCAAAAATAGGGGATTTCGAACGCATCAACTGCTTTTGAAATTCTTCTTGTTGAGACTGAAACTTAGTCTGCGGTTGTTTTTCAAAGTAATTCATAATACTCTTCTCCTTAATTTATGGTCATTGTCCAAATATATAAATTCATTATTGTAGCC
>CALZOG010000059.1 GCA_945827635.1 uncultured Bacteroidales bacterium | reverse complement strand
GATTCCTTTACACATACCTGCATGGAATCGCATAAAATAAAAAAAAAGTATCAGCGGCGAGAGTCGCTGATACTACGTTGTTGTTATAGTTTGCGCTATATATTCACCTCATACTCATATAGGGTGTAGGTCTTGTTTTTACGACGGATGATGTCTCCTTTTTAACAATGGTATAACTAGAAAAGAGAAAGCAGATCAATCTTTGAGAAAATAGAACTCGGTACTAGATGATTATTAAAACACTATCATTATTTACTTATAATATCATTGACGAACACTGCATTTCCAGGAAGATATTTAGAGTTATTTCTAGTAGATGATTTTTTTACGAGACGAACAGAATTTGCATTATTGTAATTTCAAATTGTGGTAGTAAAGAATGAATCCTCAAATAAAGCAAACGCTTATTCTATGTAGCGCACGCTTGCGCTTGTTTCTCTCCACTTTTAACGTCCCGAAGAGTGGACAATTGTTTTATTTGTCTTCGTAGTGACCATATGCGGTCAGAACTTCAACATATACCTCAGTCTCAAATATGCGATAAACCAAGCGATGTTTCTTTGATATTTGCCGACTCCAACGGTTTTCCGGTTTACCTTTTAATGGTTCCGGATGACCTGTGCCGGTTTTGGGGTGTTCTTTCAGTTCCTCTATGAAGATGGCCGCTTTCTTATATGCAGCAGGTTCTGATCGCTGCAAACGCAGCAAGTCCTCAACCGCACGAGGTGCATAAATAATCGCGTACATCAGCCAACCCTCCTCAAGAATTCATCTAAAGATTCGTCAGGAAGCATGCGTATTCCTTTGCCTTGTTCAATCTCACGCTCAGCCTCTTCTACACGCGAAAAGAACTCGTCTTTCGTCATCAAAGTCGATTCTTGTGTCAGCTCAGATGCCAATCGTTTCAAGTAATTGGCTGCACGTCGAAGCATGTTTTCATCTTGAGATAGCACACCTAAACTCTGGTAGATTTCTGCATTCAATTGTAAAGCTGTCATAATCACCTCCTTTTTAATTTCGCCTACAAAGTTACAACTTTTTTTCGAATTATGCAAATTTATTTGCAAAAATCTTTTAATTTTCCAAAATTTTCGCTTATTCCCCGCTTTGCAATGCTGCTTTCTTTTCTTTCATCATCACCCTCCTCAGAAAAACCGGAAACATCCCGTACATAACCTTCTCCGTCCGTCTTAAAAATTAAAAATTAAAAATTAAAAATTGTCCTATTGTCCTATTGTCCCGGTCTCTAAACTCCAAACAGACATATATAATTAGGCGTTTGGACTATTTATTTGTTTAAATTTTATTATATATTAGTGTGCGGAAAATGGACAAAATTGCACGGATTACGTGCAGGGATGTTCGGAAAGTGAACAGGTGTGTCCGAAATCTGTGCATTTATGGTGCTTAAATTGACTCTCTATCGCCTAAAGGGGGCAAATTTGTGTCCGAATTTCGGACAGTTGGTGTTTTTGGTGCAAGTTCTCGGTTTATATTGCTGAGAATCAGTCCGTTAACAATACGTATATATGCTTTACTTTTTAGGCGATTGATAATATCGTTCATGGTAGATGGGCTTGTATGCAGTACAGTAGCCAATCGTCGAACCGATCCGTGCCAACCGGGTTGTTCCAGTTCTTTGGAGTTTGTCAGGCCATGAATATACGCATATACTGCAGCCTCGGACAGGCTGAGTTTCATATCCTCAAGCATCCAGGATTGAATTACAAAATAGAATGGTTTTGCCATAGGTTATACTATTAAGAAAAGATACAATATATGTTTAATCACTCACGATAATGGTTCGATAAAGGATCGATAAACCCTCGATAAACCCTCGATCGAACGGAACGTTTTTGGGTTAACAAGACAGGCACGGGAGTTTGTTGGCTTATCATAGGAAGATGGTCGCGTGATGGTCGTGGCTCACTCCCGATACGTACAAGAATTTATTCCGATAGCCGATTTGCCCGGTGCCAAACAATCTAAATCAGCAATCTCGTTTGCTTGCGGTAGTCAGCATGCAAAAATACAAAAAAGTGAACATGTGCCACTTTTTTGTATTTCTGTGCATGATAAGTGAGTGCTTATTGGAGTCGAGCCTTGATAGCTTTCGACTCTTCCTCGTATCCGGGTTTGTCGAGCAGGGCGAACATATTCTTCTTGTACGCCTCCACGCCCGGTTGGTTGAACGGATTGACACCGAGGATGTAACCCGAAATACCGCAGGCACGCTCAAAGAAATAAACGAACTGACCGATGTTATACTCGTCCAGACGCTCAAAGCTGATATGTACGTTAGGTACACCTCCATCGACGTGTGCCAGACGTGTGCCGAGTTCAGCCATCTTGTTGACTTCGTCCACACGCTTGCCTGCGAGGAAGTTCAGCCCATCGAGGTTCTCGCTATCGCTGGGGATACGTACTTCCTGTTCAGGATTATCGATAGAGATTACGGTCTCAAAGATGTTACGCTGACCTTCCTGAATCCACTGGCCCATGGAGTGGAGGTCGGTAGTGAAATCAACGGAAGCGGTGAACAGGCCTTTGTGGTCCTTTCCCTCGCTCTCGCCGTAGAGTTGCTTCCACCACTCAGCAAAGTAGTGCAGGCGCGGGTTGAAGTTAACGAGGATCTCGGTGGTCTTGCCATATTGTAGCAGGGCGTTACGTATAGCGGCGTACTGTGCCGCAGGGTTCATCTCGTAAGGCACGTTGGCCGCAGTGGCTTTCTGCATATCCTGTGCGCCCTTGACGATAGCACGAATGTCCCAACCTGCCACAGCGATAGGCAGCAAACCAACCGGCGTGAGGACAGAGAAGCGCCCGCCCACATTGTCAGGAATAACGTAGGTCTTGTATCCTTCCTTGGTAGCCAGCGATCGGAGCGCACCTTTGGCTTTGTCGGTAACGGCTACGATACGTTTGCGTGCTTCGTCCTTGCCAACCTGCTGCTCGAGCATTGTCTTGAGCAGACGGAAAGCGAGCGCGGTCTCGGTGGTTGTTCCGGACTTGGAGATGTTAATGATACCGAACTGGCGACCTTTGAGCAGCGCCATAAGGTCAGCCAGATAATCTTCGCCGATATTGTTGCCGGCATAGACCACGATAGGGTTCTTGCGCTGGGGCATATATGCGTCGAACGATGAAGCCAGCGCCTCGTTCACGGCACGTGCGCCCAGATATGAGCCGCCAATACCTGCAACAACCACGATCTCGCAGTTCTCGCGGAGTTGTTTGGCAGTAGCCTCAATGTCGCAGAGCAGTGCGTTGTCGATCTCTGCAGGCAGTGTTACCCAACCGATGTAATCGTTGCCGGCACCACGGCCGTTCTCAAGGAGTTCATTACAAGCTGCAGTTTGTGCAGCGATAGCTTTCAGGCTGCCTGCAGGAACAAACGAGGCAGCGTTTTGTAGATTCAGTTTCATATTACTGTAAATGTGTTGTTAATTCTTGAATAACGAGAGTAGGGGATTTGTGCTCGTACAGAATGGCGTACATCGCATCCACGATAGGAATGCTGACGTGCAGGCGTTGATTGGCTTGATGGATGCAGTAGGTGCCATAATAGCCCTCTGCCACCATTTCCATCTCGAGTTGTGCTGCTTTGACCGAGTACCCCATGCCGATCATCTGTCCGAACTGGCGGTTACGGCTGAACTTGGAGTACGCCGTGACAAGTACATCGCCCAGATACCCGCTGGCATCGATGTCGCGGTGCACCGAACTGAGTGCAGCCGTGAAATGCTCGATCTCCTGCAGTGCGTTGCTGATGAGTACCGCCTGGAAATTGTCGCCGTAACGCAGGCTCTGGCATATACCTCCCGCAATGGAGTATATGTTCTTCATGACGGAGGTATATTCGAGTCCGATAACATCAATGGATGTGGCAGTACGTACGTATGATGTTTGCAGCAGCGGCGCGAGTTCTTCTGCCTTAGCGCGTTTGGCGCAACCGATAGTAAGGTAACTCAGTCGCTGCAAGGCAATCTCCTCGGCGTGGCATGGTCCGGCAATGACCAGCAGGTTTTCCTCTGGCACATTGAACCGCTCATGCAGATAATCGGTCACGATCTGGTTCTTCTCGGGGATCATTCCTTTAACAGCCGAGATGATAATCTTCCGGCGCAGGGTACGCTTGATCTTCTTGAGCGTGGGCTCCAGGTATGGCGAGGGAATAGCCAAAATGAGTATATCCGAGTCACGAACGACGATATTGATGTCGTCGGTAAAATGAATACGGCTGATGTCGAATGTTGTGCTGTTGAGGTAGGTGGGGTTCTTGCCCGTTCGCTTGAACTCCTCAATCACCTCGGTACGACGAATGAACCAGTTGATCTCATCGACATTGGTCAGGACGATCTTTGCCAATGCCGTAGCCCAACTGCCGCTTCCGACTATAGCAATACGTTTATTTTCAAACATGATTTTATTATTTTGCTTCGGGTTTCATGGTCGGGAAGAGCAGTACCTCTTGAATGGTTGGCTGTCCGGTCATGAACATTGTCAGGCGGTCGATACCTATGCCTATACCGGATGTGGGCGGCATACCATATTCAAGCGCGCGCACGAAGTCATGGTCGATCACCATTGCTTCGTCGTCCCCCTTGTCGGCAAGTTTCATCTGCTCTACAAAGCGCTCGTACTGGTCAATCGGGTCGTTGAGCTCCGAGTAGGCGTTAGCCACTTCTTTGCCGTTGACCATCAGTTCGAAGCGTTCGGTCAGTCCGGGTTTGCTGCGGTGCATCTTTGTGAGCGGTGACATCTCCACCGGATAATCGGTGATGAACGTAGGCTGGATGAACTGTCCCTCGCAGGTCTCACCGAAAATCTCGTCAATAAGTTTGCCTTTGCCCATGTGCTCTGTATCTTCTACGCCGAGAGTCTTGGCAAACGCGCGCATTTCATCTTCCGTCATAGTGGCTACATCCTTGCCGGTCTGCTCCTTGATAGCATCCAGGATAGGCAGGCGGCGATAGGGCGCTTTGAAATCGACCTCGTGGTCACCGATCTGAACTTTGGTTGTGCCGTTGACAGCGATGGCAATCTTCTCGAGCAGTTGCTCGGTGAACGACATCATCCAGTTGTAGTCTTTGTACTGGACGTACAACTCCATACATGTGAACTCGGGGTTGTGGTTGCGATCCATACCTTCGTTGCGGAAGTTACGTCCGATCTCATACACGCCCTCAAATCCGCCAACGATAAGGCGCTTGAGGTAGAGCTCGGTAGCTATACGCAGGTACATATCCACGTCGAGCGTGTTATGGTGCGTGATGAACGGTCGTGCACTTGCTCCTCCTGCAATGGCTTGCAGAATAGGCGTTTCGACCTCGGTGTATCCGGCTTCGTCAAACACCTGGCGCATGGTACGCAGGATAGTGGCGCGCTTGAGGAACGTATCTTTAATGCCATCGTTGACGACCAGATCGACGTAACGCTGACGATAACGCTGCTCGGGATCGTTGAATCCGTCGTATGCCACACCATCCTTGTACTTGACGATAGGCAGCGGACGGATACTCTTGGAGAGCACGGTCAGGTGCTTGGCATGCACGCTGATTTCGCCCATCTGGGTGCGGAAGACAAAGCCCTCAATGCCGATAAAGTCGCCGATGTCCAGCAGTTTCTTGAACACGGTGTTGTACATCTGCTGTTCTGGCGTTGTAGGTTGTTCGCCTTCGGGTACAGGTGCTTGTATATCATCACGGCTGACATAGACCTGAATACGTCCTTTCGAGTCCTGCAACTCGATGAACGAGGCTTTGCCCATGATTCGCTTTGACATCAGTCGTCCGGCAATACTGACAGGCTTGCCGGTGTACCACTCGGAGTCAGGTTCGGGCGCACCTTCTTCGCGGTCAACAAACGCCGCCTTGATGTCAGATGAATAACCTGTTACCTGATATTCCGCCGCAGGGTAGGGATTGATTCCCAGATCACGCATTGCTTGCAAACTCTGCCGGCGTACTTGTTCTTGTTCTGATAATTCCATATTATTATATTGTTTATTATTTCGATTTATGTGTGCGTTCACCATTTAATTGCCCAGATCGCTGTGGAACTGAATACGAACGAGTCGCACCTCAATCTCGGTGTAATAATCTTCACCCAGTTCCTGCATGGCAAGTTTGATGTTATCATTCTCGGCGTGCTTGAAATAGTCGAATATCTCTTCGATAGCATCGGCGTCGATCACCTCCTCGAGGAAATAGCGGATGTTCAACTTGGTGCCGGAATAGACGATAGCCTCAATCTCCTTGACGATCTCCTCCATCGACATGCCGAAACGTATAGCCAGATCATCGATTGCTATACGACGGTCGATCGCCTCGATGATAGCCACTTTGTGTGCGGACTTGTGCGCTACGGTTTTGACGCGCAGGTCCTCGGGACGGATAATCTCGTTCTCATCCACATACTCCTTGATAACCTTCAGGAACTCGCTGCCATATCGTTTGGCTTTGCCAGCACCTACCCCCGGGATGTTCTGCAGTTCCTCCATCGTGATAGGATAGAACGTAGCCATGGCTTCCAAGCTGGGATCCTGGAAGATCACGTATGGCGGAACATCGTGCATCTTTCCGACTTTCTTGCGCAGATCCTTGAGTATGCTGTACAACTCGGTATCTGCCGCCGAGGAACCGATCATGTTCTGCTCGATGTTCTCCTCGGCATCTTCGTCAATGACCTCGATAGGAATCTCGAACTTGGTAGGTTTGCGCAGGAACTTCTTGCCTTGCGGTGTGATATGTACACTACCGTACGTAGTCATATCCTTCTCCAGATAGCCGTGAATCATGGCCTCTTTCATGATGGTGTTCAGCAGTTCCTCTTCCTCATCGGATGCTATGCCGAAATTCTCCAGTTCATCGTGCTGGAAAGCGAGTACATCCGGTGTCTTGTTGCCGTGCAGGATGTCCACAATATGTTCGGGTTTGAATCGCTCGTTGCAATCCTGTACGGTTTCGATTGCCAGCCCGAGCAGTTCGGTTGCGTCATACTGCTTGAATATCTTATTACAGTTGTCGCAGCAACCGCAGTTCTCCTGGGGATACTTCTCGCCGAAATAGTGCAGCAACAACCGTCTGCGGCATGTGGAGGATTCCATGTACTGCTGCGTTTCAGCCAACAGTTGGTTGGTGATCTCCGCCTCCTGCATATTGTTGTCCTGCCGGCTCTTGTCCTGCTGGAAGTTACGTAGTCTTTCGATATCTTTCGGCGAGTAGAAGCACAGACAACGCCCTTCACCTCCGTCCCGTCCGGCACGACCGGTCTCCTGATAATATCCCTCCAGCGACTTGGGTACATCGTAGTGTACAACAAAGCGCACATCCGGCTTGTCGATACCCATACCGAATGCGATGGTAGCAACAATGACCTGACATTTTTCCATCAGAAAAGCATCCTGGTTCTTGCTTCGTTCCTCCGTATCCATACCTGCATGATAGGGCAGAGCGGAGATATTGTTCACCTGCAGAATCTGCGCGAGCGACTCAACCTCCTTGCGCGCCATACAATATACTATACCGGATTTGCCCTCCATCTGCTTGATGAAGCGCACAAGATCCTTGTTGACATCTTCGGTCTTTGGACGAACTTCGTAATACAGGTTAGGACGGTTGAACGAGCTCTTGAATACGGTGGCATCACTGATCTGAAGATTCTTCTGAATATCCTGTTGTACTTTGGGAGTAGCGGTAGCGGTAAGGGCGATAATCGGTGCAGAGCCAATCTTCTCGACAAGCGGGCGGATATTTCTGTATTCGGGACGGAAATCGTGTCCCCATTCGGAAATACAGTGCGCTTCATCGATAGCATAGAAGCTAACTTTCACTCCCTGCAGTAATTCCACATTCTCGGGTTTCTGCAGTCCCTCGGGTGCCATGTACAGCAGTTTTGTTTTGCCGTTGATGATATCATCATGCACTGCATGAATCTCCGACCTCGAGAGTGAGGAGTTGATGAAGTGGGCTATGCTGTCCTCGTCATAATAACTGCGCATAGCATCCACCTGATTCTTCATCAGTGCAATCAGCGGCGATATGATAATCGCCACCCCCTCCATCATCAACGCTGGAAGCTGGTAGCACAGACTCTTGCCACCGCCTGTAGGCATCAGCACAAAGGTGTTGTTGCCGTCCATCACGTTGTTGATAATAGCTTCTTGGTTCCCCTTGAAATTATCAAATCCGAAATTATGCTGCAAAGCAGCAATCAGTTGTTCGTGTCTGGTCATATATAGTATAATGTATCGACTTGTGTATAAAATGCAGAAAGACAACGAGAAACGCGTCTTTCACGATTTCTGACTGCAAATATACAAAAAAATATTGAAATATGCAAATTTTTACGAGAAAAAAAAGTTTTTATGTAAAAAATGCGAATATGCTTGCAAATGTCATTTTTTTTTTGTACCTTTGTACCGCCAATTGTGCATACAGTGTAAAAGACTCAAAATATGCAATTACTTCTACAGATTATCACGCTTATCGGTTCCGTAGCGATGCTCATGTACGGAATGAAGGTGATGAGTGAAGGCCTGCAAAAGATGGCAGGTAGCAAACTGAGCAATGTGCTCGGTACGATGACCACCAATCGTTTCTCGGGTGTACTGACGGGTGCGTTTATTACTGCGGCCGTACAGTCATCCACCGCCACAACGGTGATGACGGTCAGTTTTGTGTCAGCAGGAATATTGTCGCTGGCGCAGGCTATATCCGTAATTATGGGTGCGAATATCGGAACGACGTTCACGGCATGGATTATGGTTCTGGGCGGCAGCTCGTTCGATATGCGACTGGTGGTGTATGCAACCATCGTATTGGCTGTAGCACTTATTTACACAAAAAAGAACGCCAACCTGGGTGATTTCTTGATCGGTTTGTCGTTGATGCTACTGGGTTTAACTACTCTGAAGATCAACGCTACCGAGATGAAACTCGACCAGATTGATGCAGTTCGCACGTTCTTTGACTCAACATCGAGTTGGGGATATGGCAGTTACTTCCTGTACCTGTTGGTTGGCGGTATACTGACATTTGCCGTACAGTCGTCAGCAGCCATCATGGCAATCACGATGACCTTGTGCTCGGTAGGCGTACTGCCGATAGATATGGGTATATCGCTGGTGCTCGGTGAGAACATTGGTACGACTATCACCTCTAACATCGTGGCACTATCCGCCTCCGTACAAGCACGCCGTGCAGCTATGGCGCACTTGGTATTCAACTTGTTCGGTGTTATTTGGGTGCTGATTGTTTTCCGCCCGTTTGTAGGATTTGTTTGCAAACTGTGGGGTATACCGTTTGAGCCGGGCGTACGTCCCGAGAACGGATTGTCGCCGGAGAAACTGAGTGCCATTCTGGCTACGTTCCACACGATGTTCAACGTAATTAACACCTGTATTCTGATTGGTTTCATTCCTTTGCTGGAGAAATTGGTTTGTGTGATTATCCCGTCAAAGCCGGAGGGCGACGAGGATTCGACACTCAAGTTTATCACCGGTGGTTTGATGTCCACGTCCGAGCTCTCCATCATGCAGGCATGGCATGAGATTCACGTGTTCGGCGTGCGCACGCGCAGGATGATAGATATGGTAAGCGACCTGTACCATACCAACGATGAGCAGAATTTTGTAAATATCTATTCCCGAATCGAGAAGTATGAAGGTATATGCGACCGAATGGAGGTTGAGATTGCTGCATACCTCAATCAGGTTGCCGACGGACGTCTGTCTGACCAGTCGAAGCATGAGGTGCACAAGATGTTGCGTATAGTAAGCGAGTTGGAGTCGGTGGGTGATGCCAATTTCAACCTCTCGCGATACATTTCTTACCGTCATCGTGACCGACTGCCATACACCGAGGATCAGAACCGCAATATCGAAATGATGGAATCGCTGCTCGCACAGGCTGCGAACAAGATGGTAGAGGCGTTGGATAAAATACATATCTCCGACAGCGAGTTTGCGGAGATGATGCGTATCGAGACGGAGATCAATAACTTCCGTGACGACCTGAAGGCTCAGAACGCGCTGAACGTAACAGGGCATGTTTATGACTACCTGACGGGTGTCAACTATATGGATACGATCTCCGAGTTTGAGAAGATGGGTGACTACATCATCAATGTTGAGGAGGCGATATATGAGAAAAAACACGATAAAGAAACCTTATAATCAAACATCATAATGAACAATCTGGTAAACCGTCACATCGGGCTGAGTGAAGCCGACAAACGACTCATGTTACAAACCATCGGCGTAACCGACGAGCAGGAACTGATTCGTCAGACTATGCCGGCAGATATATTGCTGCCGGAGGACCAACGTCTGAAGATAGAGGCAATGACCGAACAGGAGCACCTCGATTCGATGCATGACATGCAAGCGCAAAACCAATTATGGCGCACGTATATTGGTCGTGGCTGGTATGGAACACTCACACCCTCCGTGATCACGCGCAACGTGCTTGAGAACCCCGTGTGGTACACCAGTTACACGCCGTATCAGGCAGAGATCTCGCAGGGTAGGTTGGAGGCACTGTTCGCCTTCCAAACGCTCATCAGCGACCTGACAGGGCTGCCGTTGGCTAACTGCTCGCTGCTGGATGAAGCAACGGCTGCCGCCGAGGCGGTAACGATGATGCGAAACTTGCGTAGCAGGCAGCAGGTGAAGGATGAGGTGAAGAAGGTGTTTGTGGATGCTAAGATCTTCCCGAACACCCTATCAGTCATGCGTACGCGCGCAGTAGGACAAGGTATAGAATTGGTGATCGGCGATTATGCGGCGTTCACTCCGTCGGCTGAGTATTTCGGTGCTATCGTACAGTTGCCTAATGCTGATGGTTCCATCGAAGATTACACACTCTTTGCTGAAGACTGCCACGCTGCCGGATTGAAGGTTGCGGTGATTGCCGACCTTATGGCTTTGTGTCTGCTCAGACCGCTGGATGCCGATATCATCTGCGGCACAGCGCAGCGCTTCGGACTGCCGATGGGCTTTGGTGGACCGACCGCCGGATATATGGCTACACGCGATGAATACAAACGCGAACTGCCCGGGCGAATCATCGGACTGAGTAAAGACCTGTATGAGCGTCCTGCCTATCGACTGGCTCTGCAGACCCGCGAGCAACATATCAAACGCGAGAAAGCCACATCGAACATCTGTACTGCCGAAGCACTGTCCGCAATGATGGTGGCGTTCTACGCCGAGTATCACGGAGCGGAAGGTTTGCGCAAGATTGCCGAGACCATTCACGGCAAGGCAGTTTACCTGAGCGAGATGCTACAAGCATACGGCTATACACAGGAGAATGTTGAATTCTTTGACACGCTGAAGATCTATCTGCCTGAAAACGTGAGCATAGCCGACTTGAAGGCTGCTGCCGAGGAATTGGAGATCAACCTGTATTATGCTCCCGAAGGATGGGTTGGATTGTCGTTGGATGAGACGGTTACTCTGAACGACATGAACGATTTGGCGGAACTGTTTGCCGGATTAGCGGGCGGCATGGCTATGCCTATAGATGACGAATCGGCGTTTGAAGGCTTGTGGGCAATTGACGAAAGCCGTGTACGCGAAGCGGATTATCTGAAGGCTGATGTATTCAAAAAATACCACACAGAGACCGAGATGATGCGGTACATGCACCGTTTGGCTCGCAAAGATATCAGTCTCACGCACTCGATGATTCCGCTGGGATCATGTACGATGAAACTTAATCCTGCTTCGGCAATGCTGCCAATCACTTTCCCGGGATTTTTGTCTATCCATCCAATGGTTCCGCAGGAGCAGGCACAAGGTTATATTCAAATCGAGGAAGAACTGAAACAGATGCTTTGCCAAATAACCGGTTTTGACGCTTGCACATTGCAGCCAACATCCGGTGCGGCAGGCGAATATACGGGCTTGGTGGTTATACGTGCCTGGCTGGCACAACATGCTCCCGAACGCAAAGTGCTACTTATTCCTGCTTCAGCCCACGGCACGAACCCTGCATCATGCGTGCAGGCTGGATTTGAGCCTGTTGTGGTCAAGTGCGATGAACAAGGCAACACCGATATGCAGGATTGGCGCGCCAAGGCGGAAGAGAACAAAGATAGATTGGCAGGCTGCATGATTACATATCCTTCTACTCACGGTATCTTTGAGAGCACTATCCGCGAAATGTGCCAGATTATCCACGACAACGGTGGATTGGTATATATGGATGGTGCAAACATGAACGCGCAGATAGGCTATACCTGTCCGGCATTCATCGGAGCGGATGTGTGTCACCTGAATCTGCACAAGACGTTTGCTTCGCCTCACGGCGGTGGCGGACCGGGTGCGGGTGCCGTGTGCTGCAATGCGCGCCTCAAAGATTATCTGCCAACCGATGACGCTAACCGTGTATCATCTGCAGCCTACGGCAATGCCAATATGTCGCTCATTGCATACGGGTATATCAGCATGATGGGTGGCGAAGGGTTGCGCGAGGCAACAGCGGCTGCCATTCTTTCAGCCAATTACCTCGCGGCCAAACTGAAGGATGCTTACGGCATTGTTTACACAGGCGCTAATGGCAGGGTAGGTCACGAACTGATTCTTGACTGCCGCAAGTTCCACACATTTGGTATAACCGAGTCGGAGATTGCCAAACGACTGATGGATTATGGCTACCATGCACCTACACTATCTTTCCCGGTACACGGTACACTGATGGTAGAGCCGACCGAGAGTGAGTCACTGGCTGAACTTGACCGTTTCATCGCTGCTATGCTCAGTATCCGGCAGGAGATTGATGAGGTGGAGAAAGGTGTAGCCGATGCTAAAGACAACGTACTTATTAACGCGCCACACCCTGAATATGAGGCTGTTGCTGACGAGTGGAAACATAGTTATCCGCGTTCTAAGGCTATTTACCCGACAGCCGAAGTGGCTGCCAACAAGTTCTTCGTGCCGGTAGCTAAGGTGGATAACGGCTTTGGCGACCGTAACCTGGTTGCCCGCTTCGCTTAACATCGGAATATCGAAATAACGACCAATAGAACTAACGACCAATAGAAATAACAAAAAACAATGCCCAACAAACTGGAGAAATTCTATTCAGCCAAGCCGGTGGTCCTGATCAAGGAATACCTGCTCATCATGTTGTGCACTATTCCGTATGCCATCGTGGTGAACCATATTTTGTTGCCTCACGCCATCGTTGGTGGCGGTCTGACGGGTTACTGTGAGATTATCTACTTTGCTTCACATCGCACTATTCCTATCTGGGCATCATCGGCTACACTGAATATCCTGCTGCTGATAACGGCCTACTTTACCGTGGGTAAACGCTATGTGTTTCGTACTTTGTACGGAGTTTTTTGGCTGACATTCTGGCTGAAAGTTATTCCTGTATTGGATGTGCCGATCATCACTGATCCGTTTATGGCGGTGGTGCTGGGCGGTATATTCAACGGTACGGCATTGGGACTCGTGTTCCTGAACAACGGTTCGACAGGCGGCACGGATATCGTAGCGATGATTGTTAACAAGTATCAGCACCTGCCCATGGGACGCGTGTTGCTGATGTGCGATATTGTGGCAATATCCTGCGGTTATTTCCTGCCTGAGGTTCGCAGCCTGGAGAAGGTGCTGTTCGGCTTGTGCTACACGTTCATCAGTTCCACCGCTGTGGACTGGATCATGAACAGAATGCGTCAATCGGTGCAGTTCTTCATATTCTCGAAGAAGTACAACGAGATAGCCGAAGCCATCATCCACGATGTACACCGCGGTGTGACGTATTTGGAGGCAGAGGGTGGATATTCCAGTCAGCCGTATAAGGTCATTACTACCATTGCCCGTCAGCACGACTCGGCTAAGATCTTCCGCATTGTTCGTGAGATTGATCCCGCTGCTTTCGTTTCGCAATCGCAGGTGCGCGGAGTGTTTGGCGAGGGCTTCGACAGACTGAATGATACACGTTAACCATAACCAACTAACGAACTATATTAAAAAGTTGTCAAAAATTGATAGATTTTAATGTTTACCT
>CALZOG010000058.1 GCA_945827635.1 uncultured Bacteroidales bacterium | reverse complement strand
TACCAACAATTTTTTTCGCTCCTGTAGTCGCGATTGCTGCGGTAGTCATTGCGAACACCGTGAGCAACCGAATTGAGGATAATTGATGAAAGGGACAGAAAACATATAATTAATAACACATAATTTATGAAATCAAAAACATTACACTACTTGTTTATCCTTGCGGTATCGGGGATAGGCTTGGCGGGATGTAAGTCCGACGTTCAGTTGAACGACATCTCCGTTGACAGCAAGGTGAAAGCCAGGTTGAGCCTGCCCATCGGCGAGGTTAGTTCGTCTTTCGGTGACATGATCGGAGTGTTTAAGAGTATTACTGACAGTACTACTGAAGTACGGATCAACGAACAAGGCTTGCTGGAGCTCACCCTAAAGGAGCATCGCGAACGTGAGTTCCACAAGATTGTGCTGGAGGACTATATCGGCAAGGTGGAGAACACAATCACACTGCAAGAGGTGGTTCCCGGTCTGACCGTCATTCCGCAAAACACAGAGATACCCGTACCGTTCACACTGACCGTAACATTTGACGGCGTGAACGACAACACTTCGGACGAGCGATTGGACAGTATGGTGATCGACACAGCCCGGTTCACCACACGTATCAGTTCCAGCAACCTGACCATCACCGACAACGATATACAGAAGGTGACCATGGTGCTGGGCGAGCGTTTCCGCCGCGCCAAAGGTACGAGCATCGAGCTCCCGAACTTCCATCTGGATCAAGATGTGCTTATCGAGATTGACGATTTCACACTGGTAATGATGAAAGACGAGAGTGCCGAACCGGCAAAATCCAATGTAGTGAACGAGGCTGATATCCGATTCGACGTGTTGCTGAAGACCGGCGAGAATGTGATAGTAGCCGTAAACTCGGGATTCAAGTTCCAGTTCCAGGTTGAGATGATGTCCTATAAGGCGCTTTACGGCTACTTCAAGCCCGGTAAGGAGACAAGCGACGACAGCTCGGTGGATGTACCGCTGAAGATGCCCGGTAACGAGCCGTTCTGCCTGCCAGCCAAGGATCCGCAGATCGATCTGACATTCACCTACGGTATGTCAATGCCACTGCAGGTATATTTCCGCTCGCTGAAAGCTATTCACCCCAACGGCGAGGAAACACCGGCCGTATGGGACGGTAACACATCGACCACCAAAGTGCTGCGTAATTCTGTGTCGATGAATGCCCCCTACGATGCGAGCGTACAAAGTACAGTTCGGCTGGACAAAGGTCCTATTGACGGCGGTTCGATTGACAAGTTCTTTGAAAAAGAAGTGCAGGCTCTGGCATACAACTACGAGTTGCTAATCAACGAGGCGGATGTATATGCCAGGAACATCAAGCAGTTCCGTCTGACCAAGAACACCAAGTTCAAGTTGGACTTTGCGTTCAAGATGCCGTTTGAGTTCAAGAAAGGCTTGAGTGCCACGTACGCTGATACGATCAAGGACATCAATCTGGAGCGCGCTCAACTTGATTCGCTGGCAGGGATGACCAACGGTATTGTTACGAAGATTGACAGCGCGGAGTTGACACTGTACCTGAGTATCAACAACGAGATACCTGTCGATCTGGTGATGGATGCCGAGTTCCTGGACGAAGACAAAAACAAACTGGACTTTGATGTACTGAAAGATATCAAGATCGTTGGCGCCGACATGAAGAGTCTGACGGAGATTGAGCCTGTGACGAACGTAGTAACCGTGCCGATTCATACCGAGGACTTCGAGAAAATTGCCAAGACAAAGGCTATCCGATTCAAGCTGCACCTGGGCGACGACCAGAAGGAATCTGCCTTCCCCGCTAAGAGCAGACTGAAGATCAAAGCCGGTGTTACCGGCAACATCGAAGCCGTGCTGAATCTTGAACTTGGTAACAAAGATAAGAAATAACTATAGGAGGACACGACAATGAAACAAATCTTTCGATCCACAGCATTAGCTATTGCCCTCCTCATGGGCAGTATGGCGCTTATGGCACAGGAGGTGAACACATTGTACTTCCTTGAGAACGCGCCACAACGCACGCAGTTCAACCCCGCGCTGATGCCAGTCAGCAGCGGATACATCGAGTTCACGCCGCTGGGCTACACGAGCCTGTGGGTAGGAAACAACGCCCTGTCGCTGCATGACCTCGTATATACGCAGAACGGTCAGACCATCACCGCACTGAACCAAGGCGAGACGGATAAGTTCCTCAAGAAGTTGCATAGGAACAACCTGTTCAACATGGATATGAGCACTACGATCCTTGCCTTCGGTGCACGCACCAAGAAAGGCGGCTACTTCCACGGAGGCATCTTCCTGCGTGCGGATGCCGGATTGAATATTCCCAAGGGAATGTTTAGCGCGTTCGTCAGCCCTGGCAGCGTGCTGCTCGATCTGACCAAGCCTGTAGCGATGTCCGGCTTCGGACTGACAGCGCAGGCGTACACCGAGATCATGGGCGGCTATACGCGTCCGCTGAACGACGAATGGACGATAGGCGGTAAACTGAAGTTCCTGGTAGGTATAGCTAACGCCCGCGTGAACGTGAACAACCTGACCATCACACCCGACGCCGATCCGATGAAACCTGCACGACTGAACCTTGCCGGCGACATGAGCATCTCCACTCCGGGCGCATTAGACCCGCAGGCACTGCTGCCGGCTGAAGGCGAAGGACTGTTTGAGAACATGGATGCCCGCTTGAACAAGATGACCGCTCCGCTGAACAGCGGCAACGTGATGGATATGATTCGTCCGGCAGGTTACGGTGCAGCTATCGACTTCGGTTTCACCTACAAGCCTATCAAGTATGTGCAGATCTCAGCCGCAATCAATGACCTGGGATTCATCTATTGGGCAAACAGTGTCAAAGGCACTGTGAGCGGTGATATGGAGTTTGACGGTATAGGCGAGATCAATGTGAAAGCCGATGAAAACGGTACCATCAACTCGCAAGAGATAAGCGACCAGATCAAGGAGCACATGCAGGGTTACGTGAACGCCATACAGGGCGAAGCCACACCCGGCGGCTACGCACGTATGACGCGCGCACGACTGAATATAGGTATCGACGGTCTGTTCTGGGAGAACCGCGTAGGCGTAGGCTTGCTGTCACAAACCAAGCTGTACAACAACAAGGTATATGAAGAGTTGACCCTTGGCGGCTTCTTCCGTCCGGTTAACTGGTTCAACCTGGCAGTCAGCTACTCGCTGATCAACGGTCATGGCGGCACGTTAGGTGCAGCACTGGGTTTTGCTCCGTATGACGGAATCATGCTGACCCTGGCTACCGACTTTGTGCCCTGCATATATGCAGACGCCAGTCCTCTGACCGGCAGCGACAAGCAGCAATACTATATCCCCTACAAGAACGCCGGAGCGAACGTAGCCCTTGGCTTCAGCATCGTTTGGGGAACGAACAAGAAGCGTGATGCCGACAAAGACGGTGTGCTGGATAATCTGGACATCTGCCCCAGAACTCCGCGTAACATCCGCGTAGATGCTTTCGGTTGTCCTGCCGACACCGATGCTGACGGAGTACCCGATTATCTGGACGAGTGCCCGAATACGCCGAAGGAAGCTTACGGCTTGGTGGATGCAGCAGGTTGCGACAAGGATAGCGACCTGGACGGTGTACCCGACTACCAGGATCTGTGCCCCGACACGCCGGAGGAAGCCCGTACCTCGGTTGACGAGAACGGCTGTACGCGCGACAGCGACCACGACGGAGTGCCCGACTACCGTGACGACTGCCCGAACACACTGCCCGAAGCTGCTGCCTTTGTTGACGAGAACGGTTGCGACAAGGATAGCGACGGCGACGGTGTACCCGACTACATGGATAAGTGCCCGAACACTCCGGAGGCTGCATTCAACTATCTGGACGAGAACGGTTGCCCGCTTGATATGGATGAGGACGGTGTACCCGACTACATGGATAAGTGTCCGCGTACCGTATATGCCGCACGTCAGCATGTAGATACCTGCGGTTGCGACAAGGATAGCGACCTGGACGGCATACCTGACTATCTGGACGAGTGCCCGTACGTGGCAGGCGTGAAGGAGAACAAGGGTTGCCCGCAAGTGAAACGCGCCGTGACTACCCTGCTCAAGAAAGCTATGACCGGTATCCAGTTCGAGACAGGAAAGGCAGTGATCGTCAAGAAGTCGTACGGCATACTCGACGAGATAGCCAAGGTATTCATGGAGAACCCCGCCTACATCATCGAGGTACAAGGTCACACCGACAATGTAGGTAAGGCTGACGTAAATATGTCCCTGTCAGAGAAACGTGCCCAAGCCGTACGCGAATACCTGGTTAAGGCAGGTGTAGAAGGTTCACGTATGTCGGCTCACGGCTACGGCAGCACCGTACCTATCGCCGACAACTCGACGAAGGCAGGACGCGCCAAGAACCGTCGCGTAGAGTTCAAGATCACGTTCGAGGAAGTGAAAGTGGAGGTGATCAACGACCACAGCCACGGGGAAGAGCAGCCTGCAGAACCTGCTGTTGCCCCGGCAACCGAACCGGTACAACAATAAGCAAACAAGGATTGGTAGCGGGGCAGTAAGTGCCCGACACCAATCCGCAAACAAGTAAAACCAAATAAACATTATTAATATGGGAAGAGCATTTGAATATCGCAAAGCGACCAAACTCAAACGTTGGGGTCACATGGCCCGTACATTTACCAAGTTAGGAAAAGAAATCACTATCGCTGCCCGCGAGGGCGGTCCGGATCCGGACAGTAACCCGCGTCTGCGTACACTGATCCAGCAGTGCAAGCGCGAGAACATGCCAAAGGACAATATCGATCGCGCCATCAAGAAGGCGACCGACAAGTCCTACGAGGGCTACAAGGAGATCAACTACGAAGGCTATGGTCCGCATGGCATAGCCATCTTCGTAGAGACGGCTACGGACAACAACATGCGTACCGTGGCAAACATCCGTTCGTACTTCACCAAGCACGGCGGCACGCTGGGCACACAGGGCTCGCTGCAGTTCCTGTTCGACCGTAAGGCATGCTTCACCGTAACGATGAAGGAAGGTGTTGACATGGATGAACTCGAACTCGAACTCATCGACTTCGGTGTAGAAGAGCTCGGCGTGGATGAAGAGGAGAACACCATTGTGCTCTACTCGGCATTCGATCAGGCTTCGGCTATGCAGAAGTACCTCGAGGACAACGGATTCGAGATTCAGTCCTGCGAGTTCGTACGTATCCCGAACGACACGAAGACCCTAACCGACGAGCAGCGCGAGTCTGTACAAAAACTTATCGACCGCATTGAGGAGGATGAGGACGTACAGAATGTGTTTACGAACTTAGCGGATTAAGTTGAGTGTTGAGAGTTGAGTGTTTAGTGTTGAGTGTTGAGAGATAATATTATGATACTGAACGAATATTTCAACTTAAGCGAGCGTCAGGCTGAGCAGTTTGCCCGGCTTGATGCTCTTTACCGCGACTGGAACGCGAAGATCAATGTCATCTCACGCAAGGATATAGACAACCTGTATGAGCATCATGTGCTGCACTCGCTGGCGATAGCGAAGTTCGTACGTTTCGATGCCGGCACAACCGTGATGGATATCGGTACAGGTGGTGGCTTCCCCGGTATACCGCTGGCTATACTCTACCCCGACTGCCGGTTTGTGCTGGTGGACTCGATCGGCAAGAAAGTCAAGGTAGCCTCAGCCGTAGCCGAAGCACTGGGACTGACTAACGTGGAGTGCATACAGGAGCGCGCGGAGGACGAGAAGCGGCAGTTTGACTTCGTGGTCAGCCGCGCTGTAATGCCTATGCCTGATCTGGTGAAACTGGTCAGGAAGAATATCCGTCACGACAAGCAGCATAATGCTATACCCAACGGAATCATTGCCCTCAAGGGCGGCGGGCTGGACGGTGAGATGGCACCCTTCAAACGCAATGCGGAGGTTATATCCGTAACCGAGTATTTTCCGCAGGAATGGTTTAAGGGGAAGTTTGTGGTGTATTTGCCGGTTTAGTTGAGAGTTGAGAGTTGAACGATGAATGGAAGTATTGTAATACAGTGTTTTGTATGCAACCCGTATATGCAGAATACATACGTGGTGCATGCTAAAGGTAAGAACGAGTGCCTGATTATCGATGCAGGTATGTACACGCCGGGCGAGCAGCAGGCTGTGGCGGAATATATCCGCCATGAGCAACTGACCGTAGCAGCCGTGCTGATTACCCATGCGCATCAAGACCATATATGCGGCACCGAGTGGCTCAAGCAGACCTACCCTGCGGCACAAACGGTAGATTATTCCTACCTGCGCAACACCTACAACGAGCACGAGCCTCAGCTTTGCCTTGCAGGGATACATATCCGCTGCCTATTCACGCCCGGACACAAGGAAGACTGCGTATGCTACTACCTGACCGATGAAGGCGTGTTGTTCTCCGGTGATACTTTGTTCCGTCAGTCAGTCGGCCGCACCGACCTGCCGGGCGGAAACTACAGCGTGCTGATACAATCGCTGCACGAACTGCTGCAACTGCCTGCCGACACGACAGTTTATCCCGGACACAGCGAACCCACAACAATCGGGTACGAGCAACAATACAACCCGTTCGCTCACCGGTAAAGATAAGAGATACAGAAAAAAACTTTCGTAGGGTGTTCTCGGGAGATGGTCCCGTGATGATCACGTTGTTGAAACGATCATCGGCGTACTCTCAAATAGAGTACAAAAGCAATAATCAGAAAGACAATATTCGGCAGCCAGACACTCATGAACGGCGACATAACGCCACTGACTGAGAATGTAGTGCTGACTGTTGAGAACAAGATATACGCTGCCGTCAGGGTGACACCTATACCCAGGTTCTTACCCATTCCACCACGTACTTTCTTGCTGGACAACGTTACGCCGAGCAAGGTCATAATGAACGCCCCGAGCGGGCCCGCGAACCTCGAGTACCACTCTGTCTCAAACGCCTTGACATTACCTGCTCCGCGTTCGCGGAGTTTTTCGATGTAGTTATACAACTCGGGATTCGTCATCTGCTGCGCCTGTTCGGCGGTGATAAACAGTTCCTCGGGCAGGATAGGAATAATTGTATCCAGCGCCTGCCCTTGCACGAGGTACTCGCGCATTCCCTCAAACCTGCGGGAGGTATAGTTCTCCAGACGCCATGTATAATCCTTCTGATGCCGAATGCGGTCAGCGGTTATACGCTGGGTAAGTGTCTTGCCCTCGAAGTGCTCGAGCGAAGCGCGGTAGCCTACGTGGGTACGTTTCTGGAAACTCTCGATATACAGCACCGTGCCTTCGTCCACTACCATCTGTACGTTGCGCGCATTCTCACGGGTGAACCTCTCGATATACTTATCGGTGAACGTGAGCATCTTCTCCGAAGCACGCGGAATGACCCAGCCACCCAGGGCAAACGTAAACGCAAACAGGAACGTTGCCGTCACCAGATACGGACGCAGAAAACGCTCGTAACTCACTCCGGCTGCCAGAATAGCTATGACCTCGCTGTTACCAGCCATCTTGGAGGTGAAGAAGATAACAGAGATGAAGATAAACAACTGGCTGAACATATCCAGGTAATAGGGGATAAAATTCAGATAGTAGTCAAGCACTATCTCCCGTATAGGCACCTGGTTCTCATAGAAATCATCGAGTTTCTCGGTGAGGTCGAACACCACCGCAATACTCAATATGAGCACGATTGACAGGAAGAATGTGCTCAGGAACTTCTTGATTATATACAGGTCAAGGCGCTTCACGCCATTTAATCATTTACGAGTTACCGTTTACAAGCGCTGTTTCACTCGTGGCAGCAGATCGTCTTTCCACGGCTTGAAGTCGCCCGCGAGTATATGCTTGCGCGCCTCGCCTACCAGATGGAGATAGAACGCCACGTTGTGGATACTGAGTATCTGCAAGCCCAGCATCTCCTGTGCATGTATCAGATGGCGTACGTAGGCGCGTGAGTAAGCATGATCAACCAGCGAGGTGCCTGATGGATCGAGTTCGGTGAAGTCGTCCTCCCACTTCTTGTTTCGGAGGTTCATCACGCCGTTCATGGTGAAGATCATACCGTTGCGGCCGTTGCGCGTTGGCATAACGCAGTCGAACATATCCACGCCGCGGTCGATAGCCTCCAGAATGTTCCACGGCGTGCCGACGCCCATCAGGTAGCGCGGTTTGGATTGCGGCAGTATGTCGTTGACCACCTCAATCATCTCGTACATCTTCTCCTCGGGCTCACCTACCGCCAAACCGCCTATGGCATAGCCGTCGCGGTCGAGGTCGCGCAGGCGCTTGGACGCCTCCTGACGCAGGTCAGTATATACGCAGCCCTGCACGATAGGGAACAGGTGCTGCTTGTAGCCGTACAGATCATCGGTAGAATCAAACCGCGCTATACAGCGGTCGAGCCAGCGGTGAGTACGCTCCATCGACTGCGTGGCATAGGTGCGGTCGGCGGTGCCGGGACAGCACTCGTCGAACGCCATCATGATATCGGCACCTATCAGGCGCTCGATATCCATCACCGATTCCGGAGTGAAGAAGAGTTTACGGCCATCGATATGACTGCTGAACTTAACGCCCTCATCGGTCATCTTCCTTAGGTCGGTCAGCGAGAACACCTGAAAGCCACCGGAGTCTGTCAGTATAGGATGATTCCAGCCCTCGAACTTGTGCAAGCCGCCGGCACGATACAAGATATCCGTACCGGGGCGAAGATACAGGTGATACGTGTTGCCCAGAATGATCTGCGCATGAATATCCTCTTCCAGCTCATGGCGATGAATGCCTTTGACCGAACCGACAGTACCTACAGGCATAAAAATCGGCGTCAGTATATCGCCATGATCGGTATGCAGCACGCCGGCACGTGCGCCGACGGCTTGGGGAGAGGATTGCAGTTCAAAGAAAGTCATGATTCGAGATGTCGATATATCGAGATGTCGATATCCCGATTAGAGTTTGTTATTCACCGGATAAACAATTGCGGGCTTGAACGCCTTGGTTTCCTCGGGTGTCATGAGTGCATACGCCATGATAATCACCGTGTCGCCCACGTGTACGAGGTGCGCCGCTGCACCGTTGATGCAGATACATCCGCTACCGCGCTTGCCGGGAATAACATAGGTCTCGATACGTGCACCGTTGGTGTTATCCACAATCTGCACGCGCTCGCCTGCATAGATGTTGACTGCATCCATCATATCCTGATCGATCGTAATGCTGCCCACGTACTCAAGGTTAGCCTCTGTAACCTGTACGCGATGAATCTTCGATTTGAGTATTTGTAATAACATATTTGGAGTTTCAACGCACATTTTGCGAATGCAAAATTACAAAAAATACCTCACATTTGCAAATTTGTGAGGCATTTTTTTTGTGTATTTGCGATTATAGGCTTAACTTGCCAAATCGGCATTACTTTCCTATACAGAAACGCTCAAAAATGGTATTCAGCACCTCCTGCGAGGACACCTCGCCTGTTATCTCGCCCAAGGCATCAAGTGCGTCGTGCAGGTCAAGCGCCAGCAGTTCGCCGCTGAGTGCCGCCTGCAGGCCTTCGTTCACACGCTCAAGAGCAGTCTGTGCACGGCACAACGCTTCGTAGTGACGGGCGTTGCTGATTAGCACGCTGTCAGTATGCGCGGTCAGACGCGACACCTCACTCTCCAAACGCGACAGCAAGGGCTGTATATCCCCGAGTTTGGCACTGATGCGGATGAGGTCGGACGATTGGAATATGGAAAGATTGGACGATTGCAGATCAACCTTGTTCAGCACGCGCAGCAGCACTTGGCGCGGATTCAGGTCATCGGCTGAGAGCACAGGTTGCGGGTCGGTGCTGTCCAGCAGTTCGATTACAATGTGTGCCTTACGGATAGCCTGCCGGCTGCGTTCTATGCCCTTCTGCTCAATGATATCTTCGGTGGACTGAATACCTGCGGTATCGGTTAGCCGCACCGGCACGCCGCCGATGATCATCGTGTCTTCTATCGTGTCGCGCGTCGTGCCGCGGATATCGCTGACTATAGCGCGCTCGTCGCCCAGCAGGGCGTTGAGCAGCGTTGATTTGCCGGCATTGGGTGCACCTACGATAGCCACCTGCACGCCCTGCTTGATAGCATTGCCTGCCTGAAAGGTGGCAATCAGGCTGCTGATGGTCTGTGCGGCGGAGTTCAGCAGAGCGGTCAGTTGCGAGCGGTCGGCAAACTCCAACTCCTCATGGTCGGCGAAATCCAGCTCCAGTTCGAGTAGCGAGGTGAAGGTGAGCAGTTGTTCGCGCAGCTCGGCAATCTTGCCGGATACGCCACCGCGCAACTGGCTGAGGGCTACGTCTTTCTCGGCAGCGGAAGAAGCGGCAATCAGATCCGCCACAGCTTCTGCCTGCGCCAGATCGATCCGTCCGTTGAGGAAAGCACGCTTGGTGAACTCGCCCTTATCCGCCATTCGCGCACCGGCATCGATGAGCAGGCGCACCAGCTCCTGCTGGACAAAGAGGCTGCCGTGGCAACTGATCTCCACCGTGTCTTCGCCGGTGAAGGAGTGCGGGGCACGAAACACGGTGCAGACCACTTCGTCCAACACATTCTGACCGCTGCCGTCTGAGGCAGGAGTACTGATCGTACCGTAATGAGCAGTATGAGTGGGTACCTCGCATAGCGGATGCTTGCCGCGGAACAGACTGTCCACGACACGAATAGCATCCGCACCGCTCACACGCACCACGGCTATACCTGCCGCACCGAAAGCTGTAGCTACGGCGCAGATCGTCTGACGACTATAATCGGCGGAAAGTTCCATTATTCGTTTCATAGCGTTGTTCCGCTATTTTTTCATTTGCCTGCAAATTTACAAAAAATAAATGATATTTGCAACACTTTGCAACATTTTTTGCACTTTTTCTGCCCAAATGCTTGCATTTATGCAAATTTATTTGTATCTTTGCACCGCAAAAACATTCAACCCTCAAACCCTCAACCCTCAAACTCTCAAACCCTCAAACCCTCAAACTCTCAACTCTCAACACTCAACACTCAACATAACATGAAACTCACTCTCTTAGTAGTTGGCAAGACGGTCGGCACGGAGTTGCCGAAAATGATTGATACGTATGTGCAGCGCCTCAAGCATTATATACCGTTCGAGATACAGGTTATCCCTGATCTGAAGAACACCAAGAGCCTGAGCGAGTCGCAGCAGAAGCAGCTGGAGGGCGAGGCTATCCTGCGTGCAGTGGATGGCAGTTATGTCGTTCTGCTGGACGAGCACGGCAAGGAGTACCGCAGCGTGACGTTTGCGAGCCAACTGCAATCATGGCTGAACACCTCCACCCGCGGTCTGACGTTCGTTATCGGCGGACCGTACGGCTTCAGCGAGGCGGTCTATCAGCGTGCCGATGCCAAGATCAGCCTCAGCCAGATGACGTTCAGCCACCAGATGATCCGCCTGCTGTTCGTTGAGCAGCTCTACCGCGCCATGACCATCCTCCGCGGTGAACCCTACCACCATGAGTAAGGACCCCACAGTTCAAAGGGGTCGAATTCGATCCCCTTTTACGAGAGGCTGGTAGTAATGCTTATCCTACGGTTATCCTACAATTTCCGCTTCTGCTTATACGCCAGCAGAATGGCTTTGCGCAGTTCGTCGGGGTTATCGATGAGTTGCGGATGGTCTTTGTAGCGCAAGTATAGCCGCTTGATACGCATGTATAGTGCCTTACGGCGGTCGGCTAACTGTTGCGGTGTGGTCGGATGGTTGCGTATCTGCTGCTGTTGTATCTCGTCGATACACTCATCTATCACCGGCACGCTGCTATGCGAGCGGATGAACGCAAAGGTCTGCCCCTCTGCGTCCATCCTGTACGTCACACCGCCTAACGTGCCCGAAAGGCTCTGCGTCAGCTGATCACTCTTGAACGTCACTTTGCCCATCTTCGTGGTCCACAATTAACTAAATGGAATGATTTTGTCTTTTGGGTCAACCATTAACATCAATTAACCTCAATTACGACGATCAAGACAGGTCAACAATTTCAATCAATTAACATCAATTACGATGGTCAGGACCGGTCAACAATTATCATCAATTGACCTCAATTAGGTTGCTCACGGTATTCGCAATGACTACCGCAGCAATCGCGACTACAGGAGCGAAAAAAATTGTTGGTAATTGTCGATAATTGTTGACCTCAAAAAGCAAAAATTGTTGACCCAGAAAAATATGACTCTCGAACTCATCCGCCTGTACCGCAGGTAGCGCATAATTTGGAAATAGTTCATAGCAAGAATTTGTGCAAAGGCAGTCGAGTCGTGAGACCCGGCTGCTTTTTTTGTGTGCATTTTTTTTGTACTTCGGCACGCCCCTATATCTACGTCGTGGCGACGCTCCCCGCTGCCACTTCCTTTCGAAGCCAAAAGTCAATTGGCTTCTCCACCCACCGAAGGTACAGTGCAGCAATGCCGGACATTTAGGCGATTGCTTTTCCGCAGAAAAATATCGCTTAAAGCGATTTCCTTTTTTAGTAGCATAGCCGCATATTCGTGCAAGCCCGCATGCGACTATGCTACCAAAAAAATGCACTACCGTGCTATTTTTCTGCGGAAAAGTTTGCAAATGTGCATTTTTTTTCGTACCTTTGCAGTCGCGTTTGGAAAAATGAAAATTGAAAACTGAAAACTGAACGGGGAAAGAGGAATTGAAAATCGAAAACTGAAAGGCTAAAACAGATATGAAGAACTTTGTAGAAGAGCTCCGCTGGCGCGGGATGTTGCACGACATTATGCCCGGCACAGAGGAGCAGTTGATGAAAGAGATGACCGTCGCCTACGTGGGTATTGACCCGACAGCCGACAGTCTGCATATAGGTCACCTGTGCGGCATCATGATGCTGCGCCACCTGCAGCAGTGCGGGCACAAACCTATCGCCCTGATCGGCGGTGCTACAGGAATGATTGGCGACCCGTCGGGCAAATCTGCCGAGCGGAACCTGCTGACAGAAGAGGTGCTGCGCCACAACGTGGCTGCCATACGGGCACAACTGGAGCACTTCCTGGACTTCAACAGCGACGCGCCCAATGCTGCCGAGCTGGTGAACAACTACGACTGGATGAAGGATTATACGTTCCTCGACTTCACGCGAAACATAGGCAAGCTCATCACCGTCAACTACATGATGGCAAAAGACAGCGTGAAGAAGCGCTTCAACGGCGAGTACAGTCAAGGCATGTCGTTCACGGAGTTTACCTACCAGCTGCTGCAGGGCTACGATTTCGTGTATCTGAACGAGCACAAGAACTGCAAGCTGCAGATGGGCGGTTCGGATCAATGGGGAAACATCACCACCGGCACAGACCTGATCAAGAAGATCAGCGGCAACGAGGCGTTCGCGCTGACCTGCCCGCTCATCACCAAGGCTGACGGAGGCAAGTTCGGCAAGACAGAGTCCGGTAACGTGTGGCTGTCGAAGGATTACACGTCGCCGTATAAGTTCTACCAGTTCTGGCTGAACGTGAGCGACGAGGACGCCAAGCGGTACATCAAGATCTTCACCTCGCTTTGCCGCGAGGAGATAGAAGCCCTCATAGCCGAGCACGACCAGGCACCGCACCTGCGTACGCTGCAGAAGCGTCTGGCAAAAGAGGTGACCATACTCGTTCACAGCGAGGAGGATTACAACGCTGCCGTGGAGGCAACCAACATTCTGTTCGGCAACGCTACCGCCGACACGCTGCACAAGCTGGACGAACAGACGTTCCTGCAGGTGTTCGAAGGCGTGGAGCGCTACGAGATCAGTCTGGATGAACTGCGGGCAGGCGTAGGTCCGCTCGACCTGCTCGCCGAGAAGACACAGATCTTCCCATCAAAAGGCGAGGCAAGAAAGATGATTCTGGCGAACGGATTCTCGATGAACAAAGAGAAACTGACCGACCCACAGACACCGATCACCGACCAGGCACTGCTCAACGGCAAGTACCTGCTCTTCCAGAAAGGAAAGAAGAACTACTATCTCGTGGTAGCGAGATAATAGACCGCTGCGCTGACAGAAGATAGACCGCTGACGCTGACAGAAGACAGACCGCTGCGCTGACAGAAGACAGACCGCTGCGCTGACAGAAGAGAGACCGGCT
>CALZOG010000057.1 GCA_945827635.1 uncultured Bacteroidales bacterium | reverse complement strand
CGGCACGCCCCTTCCCTGCGGGCGGGTTCCCTCCGAAGGTACTGCAAGGCAATGCAGGGCATTTAAGCGATTGCTTTTCCGCAGAAAAATATCGCTGCGCGATTACTTTTTAGTGCCGTAGCACCTGCCCTTATGCGAGCATAAGCAGGCACTTCTGCACTAAAAATGCACTATCGTGCTATTTTTCTGCGGAAAAGATTTGCAAATGTGCAATTTTTTTTGTACCTTTGTATGCCGAATGTGTGTGCGCGTGCCTGCATAGCGGCGCACGGGCGCAAACAGCAATCATCAATCAGCAAAATAATTTCACTATGGATACGAATCTCGGATTTGTGCGTGTGGCGGCAGCGGTGCCCGTACTGCGCGTAGGCGATTGCGCGTTCAATGCGCAACAGACCAAACAACTTATCACCGAAGCGATCAGCGAAGGAGTGGAGATAGTCTGTTTCCCCGAACTCGGACTGACAGGCTACACCTGTGCCGACCTGTTCTTTACCAACACATTGCAGCAGAAAGCCATGGCGGCACTGCAGGACGTGTGTGAGTTCACGCGAGGTAAGTCGATCATCGTACTGGTAGGTGCACCGCTGAAGGCGGACAACGACCTGTACAACTGTGCGTTTGTGATCACCGATGGTGAGGTGGTAGGCGTCGTGCCGAAAACGAACCTGCCGAACACCGGCGAGTTCTACGAGAAACGCTGGTTTGCCTCCGGCAGGGAGACCGCCGAGCAGTTGCCCGACGGCATTCATCCGCGTATACCTACTGTCGAACTGTGGCAGGGCGACGTGCCGTTCGGCATCGATCTGCTGTTTCTGACGCGAAACTACTCGTTCGGCATAGAGATATGCGAAGACCTCTGGAGTCCTATGCCGCCCTCCACGCAACTGGCTATACAGGGCGCGGAACTGATATTCAACCTGTCGAGTTCGAACTGCGTGGTAGGCAAGCACGCGTTCCGCCGGCAGATGTTAGCGCAGCAGAGTAAGCGCGTGCATTGCGGTTACGTATATACCTCATCCGGCGTAGGCGAGAGCACGACTGATGTGGTGTTCTCCGGCTCTACATACATTGCCGAGAACGGCAAACTGATTGCCGAGGGCGAACGCTTTCAGCGTGAGTCGTCGCTGACAATCAGCGAGATCGATGTGGAGCGCCTGCGCACCGATCGCGAGCGAAGCACCAACTACACGCTCGACAGGGTAGGGCACTTCCGCAAGATCAATGTAGCGCCTATCGAGAACGCCGAAGGCTACGCTGAACCTGTGCACCGTACGTTCAATCCTACACCGTTCTTGCCGGACAAGGACAACGAGGATGCCTATTGCATGGATGTGCTGGCTATTCAGACCAACGCCTTGGCGCGACGTTGGGAGCATACACGCGCACAATCGCTCGTGATAGGTATAAGCGGCGGTTTGGATTCTACATTGGCACTCATCGTGGCGGTGCAGACGGCTGATATGCTCGGCTATGCGCGTAATCGCGTGCTGGGCATAACGATGCCGGGTTTCGGCACGACCAACCGCACCTACCGCAATGCCATTGATCTGATGAACGAACTGGGCGTGTCTATCCACGAGATACCTATCCGCGATGTAGTGACGCAGCACCTGCACGACATCGACCACGACATGGCTAACCACGACATAACCTACGAGAACGCCCAGGCACGTGTGCGTACACTCATCCTGATGGATATGGCAAACAAGTACAACGGCCTGGTGGTCGGCACAGGCGACCTATCGGAACTGGCACTCGGCTGGGCAACCTACGCCGGCGACCATATATCGATGTACGGCGTGAATGCCGGTGTACCCAAGACCTTAGTCCGATACATGGTAGGCTATGCTGCACGTAACCTGTTCGGCGAACGCGTGCGCTCGATACTTGAGGACGTAATCAACACGCCTGTCTCGCCCGAACTGCTGCCCGCCAAGGAGAACGGCGAGATAGCCCAAGTCACCGAGGATAATGTGGGACCGTACGAGTTACACGACTTCTTCGTGTATTACTTCCTGCGCTATGGATTCACGCGCGAGAAGATTGCTTACATGGCGCGCTACGCGTTCGACCAGCGTTATGATGATCGGACAATCAGGAAGTGGCTGGATGTGTTTATGCACCGGTTCTTCCAGCAGCAGTTCAAGCGTTCGTGTCTGCCTGATGGACCGAAGGTGGTAAGCATCAGCCTCTCACCGCGAGGTGACCTGCGTATGCCCAGCGATGTGAATGAGATATAAATTAGACCGGCTTCGCCTGATAGAAGAGAGACCGCTGCGCTGACAGAAGAGAGACCGCTGCGCTGACAGAGGAGAGACCGCTGCGCTGACAGAAGAGAGACCGCTGCGCTGAGAGAAGAGAGACCGCTGCGCTGACAGAAGATAGACCGCTGCGCTGACAGAGGACAGACCGGCTGCGCCTGATAGACTGCAAGAATATATTGTAAATGATCAAATGGTAAATGAACAAATGGTAAATGAACAAATGGTAAATATTCCCAATACGTTTCGCATGGATGTGCGGGCAAAGATTTATGCCGAATACCGTTCGGTGGACGAACTGCGCGAACTGCTGCAGCAGTACCGCGGAGAACGACTGTTGCATATAGGCGCGGGCAGTAATCTGCTGTTTACCGGTGACTTCAACGGCGTTGTGCTGCATTCTGCTATGCGGCGCGCACGTGCTACCCGGGAGGACGACAGCCACGTGTTTATCGAGGCGGAGAATGGACTTGTGCTCGACGAGTTGATTGCACAACTCTGCGACATGGGACTGTCGGGTATGGAGAACCTGAGTTACATACCCGGCGAGGTCGGCGCGTCGGCAGTGCAGAACGTGGGCGCCTACGGCGTAGAAGCCAAGGATGTGATCACCGAGGTGCGTGCACTTGCCATCGCTGATGGCAGCGAGCGCACGTTCACCCATGCCGAGTGCTGCTACGGCTATCGCGACAGTATATTCAAGAATGACCTGCGCGGGCAATATATCATCACCTGTGTCACCTATCGTCTTGACAAGCAGTTCGTACCCAAACTCGATTACGGCAATCTGCGCGGTGAGGTAGGGGCTAACCCCACACCGATGGATGTGCGCGAGGCGGTGATCCGTATTCGCCGGCAGAAACTGCCCGAGGTCAGCGAGGTAGGTTCGGCAGGCTCGTTCTTTAAGAACCCTATCGTGCCGCGCGAGCAGTACGAAGCCATAGCCGCACAGTACGAGCGTGTGCCGCACTTCGACCAGGAAGGTGGCGTGAAGATCCCTGCGGCATGGCTCATCGAGCAGTGCGGATGGAAAGGCAAGACGCTTGGCGGCGCGCAGTGTTATGCCAAGCAGCCGCTCGTGCTGGTCAACACCGGCAACGCCACACCTCAAGATGTGATCACGCTCGCGCAGAACATCTGCAACAGCGTGCACGACAAATTCGGCATAACCATCTCACCCGAGGTGAACTATATTTAGCGCAGATGCTAAATGAACAAATAGTAAATAATTAAATCGTAAATATCTCATGGCAAGTTTCATTGTAGAAGGCGGACATAAACTGCACGGGGCTATCACACCGCAAGGAGCCAAAAACGAGGCATTGCAAGTGCTCTGCGCCGTGCTCTTAACCAAAGAAACGGTAATCATCGACAATCTTCCGGACATACTTGACGTCAATAACCTCATTGACCTGCTTGGTTCGATGGGCGTTAAGGTCGAGAAGCAGGCTAAAGGCAGGTTTGCCTTCACGGCGCGCGATTTGGATACCGATTACCTGCGTAGTGCAGATTTCCTGAAGAAGTGCAACAAACTGCGCGGCTCGGTGATGCTCATTGGTCCGTTGTTGGCACGTCTGGGCGAAGTGACCTACGCCAAGCCGGGCGGCGACAAGATAGGCCGCAGGCGATTGGATACGCACTTCCAGGGAATGGTTAACCTCGGTGCTACGTTCGAGTACGACCAAAACCTGCTCGCCTACCGGTTCACCGGCAAGCATCTCAAAGGCAGTTATATGCTGCTGGACGAAGCGTCCGTCACCGGCACGGCGAACATCGTTATGGCTTCCGTCATGGCGGAAGGTACAACCACAATCTACAATGCCGCCTGCGAGCCCTATCTGCAGCAACTATGCCGCATGCTGAACAACATGGGTGCGCGTATCAGCGGAGTAGGGAGTAACCTGCTGACCATCGAAGGCGTACGCGAACTGCACGGCGCACAGCACCGCCTGCTGCCGGATATGATCGAGGTAGGCTCGTTCATCGGAATGGCGGCTATCACCGGCTCTGAACTGCGTATATGCAAGGTCGGCTACCGCGACTTGGGAATCATCCCTGACGCGTTCCGCAGGCTCGGTATAGTTATCGAGGTGGATGGCGACGATATCGTTATACCTGCACAGGAGCATTATCAGATCGAGTCGTTCCTCGACGGATCTATCCTCACCGTATCCGATGCGCCGTGGCCGGGACTGACACCGGACTTGTTGTCTGTCATACTTGTGGTGGCTACCCAGGCACGGGGATCGGTGCTTATCCATCAGAAGATGTTCGAGAGCCGACTGTTCTTCGTGGACAAACTGATTGACATGGGCGCACAGATCATCCTCTGCGACCCGCACCGGGCTGTGGTTATCGGTCATGACCACATGCGCCAACTCAAGCACAACAACATGACAAGCCCTGATATACGTGCCGGTATAGCCATGCTGATTGCTGCCATGAGTGCCGAAGGAACGAGCAAGATCGACCATATCGACCAAATAGACCGCGGCTACGAGGACATAGAGCACCGCCTCAATGCTATCGGTGCACACATAACACGAGAGGAGTGAATATGAAAACAGTTTCCTACGAAGGCATGCTCTTCGATGAATATATCTCCGCGCAGGAGATAGCGCAACTTGTTCAGAATGTGGCGCAGCAGATAGCCCGCGATTATGCCGGCAAGCAGCCTGTGCTCGTTTGTGTGCTGCATGGTGCAATGTTTTTCCTGACTGACCTGATGCGCGCGTTGCCCATCGAGTGCAGCGTTACTACCGTACGCTTGCAGTCGTACGAGGGAACCAACTCTACAGGGCGAGTGATCGAATCCGTGCCTCTGCAGGCGGATATCCGTGACAAGGATGTGATTGTGGTGGAGGATATCGTTGATTCGGGTATAACGATGCACTACTTCAAGCAGAACCTGCGCGAACGTCAGCCCCGTTCGCTGAAAGTGGCGTCGCTGTTGAGCAAGCCTTCCGAGTTGCAGTTCGAGGATGCCAAGCCCGACTATGTCGGTTGGGAGATTCCGAAGAAGTTTGTCATCGGCTATGGCTTCGACATCAACGAATTCGCCCGCAACCTTCCGTCCATCTACGCCCTGCGCGAAGGATAAACGATGAATAGTGCGGCGTAAAATCCAAGTGACAGCACCAAGTGAAAAACAAGTGACAGAATAGTTATGACCCCTTTGGACAAACAGGCATTTTTCCTCTTATACGACACTCCTGACAATAATGCCAAGGTGCAGGTCGTTGTGCGAGATGAAACCATCTGGATGACCCAGAAAGCGATGGCAGACTTGTACGGAATAAACAAATCCGGCATTAGTCGCCATCTCGCAAATATATATGAATCAGGCGAGTTGCTCCAAGATATGACAGTTGCAAAATTTGCAACCGTCGTGAATAGAGGCATTCGTGGCGAGGTTAATGAAGAAATTGATTTATGCCTGTAGGCAATGGCGCACGATCATTTAGCCAAAGATAGAATGTTTGTAATTTGTGTTGGAGCGATAGTGTGATATAAATTGTATAAGTCACAACCCATAGGAGTAAAAAGAAAAATACAATAATTTTGCAGATTTATTTGCTTAATTCATTTATTTTTTGTATCTTTGCAGCAGTTATAAATTTTTGCATTTCGCGAATTGCGAAAAAAATTCTTTAAATTGTTGTGTATGATAGTACTAAAGCCACAAGATTTTCTTGTGTTGTTGAAAAAAATAACATCACAAGGCAAGAGCCTGACCGCATATAAATTGGCGGAAGAAATTGGAATAAGTGCGTCAAGCGTGGGTGAAAGTCTTGAACGCTGCAAGGCAGCGCAGTTAGTGGATCGCAGCAAGAAGCGTGTTAATACACTTGCATTGCAAGAGTTTCTGGTCCATGGTATTCAGTACGTGTTTCCCGCTGAGGCGGGGCGAGTAGGTAGAGGCGTGGCAACTTATGTCAGCGCCTCGCCGATTCAAGAGCAACTGGCTGGCAACGCGGAGAGTTATGTGTGGCACTATCTGAAAGGAAATGCCCGTGGTCAACAGATAGATCCGCTCTATCCATCTGTGCCCGAAGCAGCACTGCGAGACCCTGAACTATACCAACTATTGGTCATCGTTGATACTCTCCGCATGGGCAGAGCACGTGAAAGAGAAATTGCTATTCAGGAGTTAGCAGTAAGAATTAACCGCTATGTCGAAAACGAATAACGAGCGCCTGCAAGAGATTGCTGAGGCGATGCAGGAACTGAACGCGCGCATCGTGTACGTGGGCGGAGCGATGGCAGGTGGATACGCAACTGATCCGATAGCAACAGCACCTCGCACAACAACAGATGTAGATTGCGTGGTTTTGCGCATCCAATTTGTCAGCGACTTGCACCTGGAGTTTCCCGAGAACAGGGCTTGGCTTGCAGCGCATCCGCTTGAGGTCACAGGCGATATACTACTCATTGCCGGGGATACGGCGTATCTGGATTTGCCGGAGTCGGGTAAAGATAGCTATTCGATGTTCGATTTCTGGGATTGGGCATCGCGTAACTATCGGCAAGTGATTGTTTGCTTTGGCAACCATGATTTCTATGGCTACTACGACATAGCCACTATGCCTGACGGCTATTGCAAGACCATTCGTCCCAATGTGCATGCATATTACAATAATGTTGTGCACCTCGCCGATACGGATATAATTGTATCCACACTTTGGGCGCATATAGAACCATACAACGCCTATTTGACCGAGCGCAATGTGAGTGATTTCTACCGCATCAAATACACCGGGCATAAGTTGACAGCCGATGATTTTAATGCGGAGCATGCGCGCTGCTTGGCATTCATCAAACGAGCTGTAACAGAGAGTAAAGCAAAAACAAAAATTGTCCTCACGCACCATGTGCCAACGCAATTATGCACAGCTGCTGAGTTCGTGGGAAGTACAATTAACGGTGCATTTACGGTTGAACTGGGCGAATATATCGCTGATTCGGGCATTGACTATTGGATTTACGGGCATTCACATCGTAATATCAAAGCACAGATAGGTAACACACTCATTTTATCTAATCAGTTAGGATACATCTCCCATGGCGAATACCTGCACAACGGTTTCAATGCCTCCGCTGCCCTCGTGATCCCAACTGAAACATAATACAAAGAATATGGCAACTTATAACAACACAATGAAACGAATACTATTATTTATTGCAATTATCTGCTTGCCGCTGATGGCTTCGGCGCAGATCGTGGAGGCAGTCAAGTGGAGCGGGGAAGAGATTCCTGCTACCGCCGCCGGTGCTGTGGACAGCGTGCGGCTGAAAGCCACCATTCAGGAAGGCTGGCACATGACGCTTATCTCCGTGGGTGATGAAGAGATTGGCGAGGAAATCTACGACAGCCCTTTCACGCTCACGTTTGCTGCAAACGAAGTTGTGCCCATCCGGTACAACAGCTGCAACGACCAGATGTGTACCGCACCGGAGATATATAGTTATGAAGTCGAAAGTCGAACGTCGAAAGACAAAAGTAGTCTATCAGGCGAAGCCGGTCTGTCTTCTTTCAGCGCCAGCGGTCTATCAGGCGAAGCCGGTCAAACAGCGCAGCGCTCATTGTGGGTGATCTTCGTGCTCGGGTTGCTCGGCGGCTTGCTGGCTATATTCACGCCCTGCGTGTGGCCGATTATCCCCATGACGGTTTCGTTCTTCCTCAAGCGCACGGACAAAGGTCTGCAAAACGCTATTCTCTACGGACTGAGTATCATTATTCTGTACGTGGGATTGGGATTGTTGGTTACCATTGCGTTCGGCGCATCGGCGCTGAATGACTTGAGTACCAATGCCGTAGTGAACATTGTGTTCTTCCTGATCCTGGTCGTGTTTGCGCTTTCGTTCTTCGGGTTGTTTGAGATCACACTGCCAGACTCCTGGTCCACGGCGTTGGATAGCAAAGCACGCAGCACAGGCGGATTCCTGAGTATCCTGCTTATGGCGTTCACATTGGTGATCGTCTCGTTCAGTTGTACAGGACCTATCATCGGCACGTTGCTGGTTGAGGCTGCCGGACGCAGCTTGCTGGCACCGGCTATCGGAATGTTGGGCTTTGCTATCGCCTTGGCTTTGCCGTTCTCGCTGTTTGCCTTGTTCCCACAGTGGCTCAAGCAGGCACCCAAGTCCGGCGATTGGATGACATCGTTCAAGGTCGTGCTGGCGTTTCTTGAATTGGCATTGTCGCTGAAGTTCCTCAGCGTAGCGGATATGGCGTACGGGTGGGGAATCTTGCCGCGATGGCTGTTCATCGCGATATGGATAGCGTGCTTCCTGGGCATAGCCGTTTATTTGCTGTGGAATATCCGCAACGTGAATTTGACGCGCAAGATTATCCGTGTATTGGTTATCGTTCCGTCAGTTGCCTTTGCGTGCTATCTTGTGCCCGGATTATGGGGTGCGCCCGTTAAGGCAATCAGCGCTTTTGCGCCGCCAATGGAGATTGAGGGTCGCGAAGTGTTCAACGATTACGAAGAAGGCATGGCGTATGCCCGCCAGACAGGCAGACCCGTGATCATTGACTTCACCGGCTACGGTTGCGTCAATTGCCGAAAGATGGAAGCCTACGTGCTGGATAATGAAAGCGTCAAGGCGCGCCTGAAGAACTACGTGTTCATCGAGCTATTTGTTGACGATAAACGGTCCGCTGCGCCCGACCGCGCAATCAATTCAGCTGATAGCCGAGAGTCAAGAGTTAGTATAGGCGACGTGAACAGCCGGATCCAGCGCGAGAAGTTCGGATCGAATGCACAGCCGTTCTTTGTGCAACTGGATGCACAAGGTAACATGCTCGCTGAACCCATGGCGTTCACTACCAATCCCGAGGAGTTCATCCGTTGGCTGAAGTATTAGCGAAAAAACAAAAAGAGACATCTCACGATGACTCTTTTTTTCAGGTATTAGTCTTTAAGGTATTAAAGATTGGTATTTTCTTTAGACGATGCAAAGATACGACAATTTTTTCAATTTTGCAATACCTAAAATATGTTTAATAACATAAAAAGGCTGTATTGTTTCAGAAATCTATGTTAAAAGAGCGTGTAAGCGTCATTCTTGCTCTTTTGGGCAGGGTTATATCAGGAACAGAACGCCCATACATTAACATTGCAAAATAGTAATTGTGTGTAAAATTATTTGCTATAAATTTGGAAATGTCCGAATTTTTTTGTATCTTTGTGTCATTATTTTTGCAATACTATGCTGGTCTGTTCTCTTTACACGCACGCACACATGTGCAAACAATATTACATAGTATTCCGATAGTGTAATCTACAGAGTAAGATTATTCGTAAATAAATTAATATATCATGAAACAAGTCTCACTATTTCTTCTATGTCTGCTTGTTCCCTGTCTGGCTTCCGCCCAAACGGTGCGCGTGGTCGGCACAGTGCTTGACGAACAGACATCCGAGCCGCTTATTGGCGTGTCGATCCTTGAGGAAGGCACGGTTAATGGCATGATTACTGACATTGACGGTAATTTCGTGATTACAGTGCAGCAAGGCGCAACGTTGCAATTGTCGTACGTTGGTTATACCACGCAAACACTTGCAGCCAAAGCGAACATGGGTAACATCCTCCTCAAGCCCGAGGTCGTTGTGTTGCAAGACGTGACTATTGTCGGTCAGATTGCCCGCCAGCAGAAGACGCCGGTGGCCATCAGTCAGATAGCAGCACTCGAAATCGAAGAACGCTTGGGCGGACAGGAGTTTCCTGAAGTGCTGAAGAACACCCCGGGTGTGCACGCCAACGGTCAAGGTGGCGGCTGGGGAGACTCGGAGATCTGGATGCGTGGATTTGACAATACGAATGTTGCCACGATGATCAACGGTGTGCCGATGAACGATATGGAGGGCGGTACGGTCTATTGGTCGAACTGGCAGGGATTATCTGACGTAACATCCGTGATGCAGACGCAGCGCGGTATGGGTGCTGCCAAACTGTCAACTCCCTCCGTAGGCGGTACGATTAACATCGTAACCCGAGGTATAGATGCCAAGCGAGGAGGAATGATCAGTTACTCGATGGGCAATGACAATGCCAACAAGATAGCATTCTCCGTATCTACTGGATTGATGAAGAGCGGTTGGGCGATTACGGTGCTTTTCTCCAAGTCGTGGGGCGACGGATACATACAAGGAACGGGTTATAGCGGCTACAGTTACTTTGCCAATATCTCCAAACGAATCAACGACCGTCATCAGTTGTCACTCAGTGGTTTTGGCGCTCCGCAGTGGCACTGGACTCGTCCGTCGGGTAGCAGCGGTGCGCTCACATTGGCTGAATGGAACAATGTGAAGAAGTACATGACCGGCGGTGTGGATTATCGCCGATATAACCCCTCGTACGGTTATGGCAGCGACGGCAAGCAGAAAGGTACGAACTACAACAACTACCATAAACCTCAGATATCGCTGAACCACGTTTGGCAGATCGACTACAAGTCTTCGCTTTCCACAGCGTTATATACATCCATAGGCCGCGGTTACGGCAACACCGCTGAGGCGAGTCCGTATTCGCAATACGCCTATTCCGATCTGACGCGCGGCGCGTACAATGGCGTGCTGACCACAACCTTCCGCCGTGAGGATGGTTCGTTTGACTACTCGGCTGTAGAGGCAATCAATGCCGCCTCGCAATCCGGTTCGCAACTGATCATTGCTGAGAACCGCAACTACCATAACTGGTACGGCTTGGTATCAACCTACAACAACAAGTTTCTCGATGAGACGCTCGAACTGACGGCAGGTGTTGACCTGCGTTACTACCAGGGTATTCACTCGGCGGTTATTTCCGACCTGCTGTCAGGTGATTACTTTATCGATGCAACGCGTGTAAACTCCGTTTCGGCGGCAAACAACAGTAATCGAAACGATCCTGCCTGGACGTATCAGAAGATGAACGTAGGCGACATTGTTTATCGTGACTACACCGGTCATGTGATGCAGGAAGGTGTGTTCGGCACACTCGAGTATGTCAAAGATGCACTCTCCGCCTTCGTCAACGGTTCGCTCTGTTACACCGATTATTGGCGTGTTGACCGCTTCTATTACGATGAAGCGCATCAGAAGTCGGATGTTATTGGATTCTTCGGCGGAACAATCAAAGGTGGTATCAACTACAATATCAATCGCTTCAACAATCTCTTCCTGAACGCAGGTTTCATCTCCCGTGCGCCGAAGTTCAACGGAGCGTTTATGACATCCAATACCTCGCACGCCTTCAACCGCAATGCCAAGAACGAGAAGATCGCTTCCGTGGAGATTGGCTACGGATTCCACAACGAGTTTGTCAATATCATGCTCAACGGCTACTATACCCGTTGGCTCGACAAGACGATGAGCCGCTCGACTACTTTGGCTGATCAGTCGAACGGATATATCAATATGAACGGAGTAGGAGCGCAGCACATGGGCTTGGAGTTGGAACTCAAGGCGCGACCCACACAGTGGCTGGAACTCAATGCTATGCTCTCGCTCGGTGATTGGAGATGGAAAGGTAAGGATATTGTCGGTTACATCTTCGACGAGCGTGGCAACGCTGTTACTGCTGATGGTGTGCAGACTACACCGTATTGCACGGATGAAGGCAAGGAACACGCATGGGCGAAGATTGATGTGGAGAATATCCGCGTAGGCGGACAGGCGCAGACTACTGCGAACCTCGGTGTGATGTTCAAGCCATTCAAGGGCTTCCGCATTGGTGGCGAATATACCTTGTACGACCGCAACTACTCGTATTACTCCTTCTCGGGATCTAACCTCGTTACCGGCAAAACCGTGCATATAGTTGAACCCTATCGCTGCCCGATAGGTGGCACACTCGACGCACGCGTAAGTTACTCGTTTGACTTCGGCAGCGTGCGGGCTACACTCGCGGCCAACGTAACCAACGTGCTCAACCAGCACCATATAGAGAAGGCGTGGTCGGCATCTACCGTCACACAGACGATTGCTGAGAACACCAAGGATAACATCTACTTCTTCTACAACAAAGGTAGGCAGTGGAATATACGTCTTAAGTTGAACTTCTAAACTATGGCAGATATGAAAAAGTCAATATATATTCTCGCTTGCAGTGCACTCATGTTGTCGGCGTGTACCGACTTCTTCGACGAGCACATGTTGGATAACAAAGATCCGCAGGTTACCGATGTGCGTACAGGTATGACGTACGAGCTCACCGATGACGATTACAAGCAAGTGGCTAATTACCAGGCCAATATCGCCAAGGCGCTCGCACTTGATCCTGTTGATTCTACCGGTTTGGCGGAGTTGAAGGCTATCGCCTCGGAAAAATCGTTCACCGAAACAGCCTCAGCGGATATGTATGTTCCCGCTTTGATGACAGATAAGTTCCCGTACCTGGACAACGGCACAACCTGCGACGTGCTGTACACAATGCGCGAAGGCAAGTCGAACCGTGTTAAGGAGTTTGACGGAGCACAGGGATTTGCTCTCACCACCGACGATTATGAGACTATCTGGCAGAAGCGCGGAGCCGACTATCTCACGCCGGCTACGCTGCCGGATGTGCCGGCTTTCCTCGCTGGCAAACTGGCGAACGCCAAGCAAGGACAGATCGCGCTGATTACGTATAACTACAGCGATGATGAGCCTGATCCGTCCGAACTGTCCGACTTCCTGCCATACGAACTGACACTCGCAGAGTTGCTCACGTTCCCCGATGAGAAAAGACACCAGATCTCCGGTTATGTAGGGGAAGTCAAGTCCACTATTTCAGGCAGATTCTACATGACGGATGGCGATTACAGCATATACGTTTATGGCCTTACCGATGAGGATGGCAACAAGGTTTGGAAGGACAAAGGCATTCAGCAGGGCGATGCGATCACGATCATCGGCAGATATTCCGAAGAGAGCGGCGAACCGCAGATCCTGGATGGTACCTATGTCAGTCATACGCCAGCCAACCCGGCTCCGCGTCGTGCGCCGATGGCTCGCAAACTCGAGGTGATCAATGCGCTTTACCAACTCACAGCCGATGGATGGCAACCCTATCAGAACGACCAACTCAAGCAGGCTATTGCGCTGCCGCAAAGCGTCTATCAGTCGGCAGGAGTGACGGCAATCACAGATCCCGATATCATCCTCAAGTACCTCCAGACAGCCTATCCGTATGCGGCGGACAAAGAGATTTATCTCGTTGCCTATATGGGTAAGAACGGTGCTACGGCTGACGAGTGGGTGGTCAATGGCACGGAGTTCGTGCTAACTACCGGATATATCACCGAAACAATGTCATTCGAGGTAAAGAACAACCAGTGGGTAGCCAATATCTCTACCTACCTGCAGGCTAAGTTTGTAGGCGAAGGTCTCGGCAAGTTCACTATCCAGCACGTTAATCTCGATGGCTTGAGCTATGCTTGGCGCTATCAGGCTGCGTATGGTATGACCGCCTCGGCGTACGTCGGTGGCACGAACCATCGTCTGGAAGATTGGCTAATCTCGCCCAATATCCGACTCAAGAAGAGCGTTCAACCGCAACTGACGTTTGATCAGGCGGTGCGTTACGGCAATGTCAACGACAACCCGAAGTGGCTCAATGTCATGGTTACCGACAACTTTACAGGTGATGTAACCACAACCGAGTGGAAACAACTCGAGTGGCAAGCCGAACTGCCCGATGGCAGCAACTGGATCTTCCAATCATCGGGTGTGTTTGACCTGAGCGAATACAACGGCAAAACGATTGTATTGGGCTTCCGATACAAGACGGATTTCGATGGCATTGAGGTTCCTTCTGCTCCCACATGGGAGATTCAGAACCTGCTGCTCGCAGAGCCCGCTGAAGAGGATGCCGAATAAGCTATCGACCATTTTTGGTCGATCAACATGACAACCAAACAACCCCAATAAATAACGAACTATATTAAAAAATAGTCAAAAATTGATAGATTTTAATGTTTACCTGC
>CALZOG010000056.1 GCA_945827635.1 uncultured Bacteroidales bacterium | reverse complement strand
AAAAAGTGACGATTATTAATATCCACTATATTTAGGAGTAGTACATTCTATTTAGTGCATAAAAAAGCCCGAGGGATCAGCTCGGGCGAAAAGAGTTTTTATATTATTTTCTTTGAACGAGGCGGACTGCTCCTCCTGTACTCTTAAGGTAATTATCAGTCATTCCTGATTTTGTATCTAAATAGTATTCTGTAAAACGAATACCATATGCATAGCCTGTTCCGAATGTTCCGTTAGCCCAATAGAAACCACCTACACCCACTTCATATGTCATGGTTCCATTCCATTCTCTATAACCAGAAGCTGGTAAATATAAACTCTTTCCATTAGGTCCCGTCAACTTAAAACCTTTTCCTGTCCATTGACGTTTACAATTATCAAACAACTCTTCCCACTCTGCAGAGCTAGGGATTTTACTAACGCCAAACTCACTTTTTGCTTCTTCATAAGTGTATAGCCCCTTGGAATCATTTGGATTTATCTCATTTTGGTTACACCACAATGTACCAGATTGTAATCCTAAATCAACGTAAGCCTTTTCTCCGATAGGTTCTTCATTAGAGCAAGACATGAAACAAAGAGCACATAGAAGTGCATAGAATACTGTTTTTTTCATTTATTATAATAATTAAATGTTTTCCTGCTCTAACGGCGTCGCAGGTATTGCCCCGTTTGGAGAGTGACGGTTCTCTATTGAGCCATCTGCGCTTTATTATAGGGAACACAAAAAGAAAAATGGGCGTCCCTATCCCCTTCGAGGCTGTAGGAAATGCCCATTAAGTCGATAAGTCACGCCCATATACACTATGGACGCTTGCTGACTTATTATTGACTTAATTCAAAACTTCCTACATTCCGAAGGGTCAAATAAATCGCAAACGCGAATAAAATCAATATGTCACCGCTTTTTTACGCTGTCGGAGCCAGCGGTCATTCTCAAATGACGGTGCAAAGATAGTAAAAAATTCTGATATATGCAAATTTTTCTTCTGTTTTGATGAAAAAAATTGAAGATTTTTATTATTAACGCTTCTTTTAATCAATATGTCATCGCGCGTCGCTACGCGCGGAGGGTTATATCTTCGTTAATAAATCATCTGTTGTTAATTCCATTTTGGCGAAGGCAAACCATTTCTTACCGAGGTCTTTGAGGCTCGCTCCGATATGATAAACGGTATCGTCAATGCACAAGAACCGGTCGTTCGAGCGGTCAAACGGCTCTACCTCTATCGGGGCATATTGGGCATTGTGCTTTTCTAAATCAAGAGCCAACTGCGGCGTGAGGTTTTTAGTATAGACCTTTGCCTTCACCCCTTTAGATCGCTTGTCCAATATCGTAAAGACGCTTTCGACTATATAATTGTCTATCAGCACAATACGTTTCTTTGCCTCGCGCACGCGTTCCGTAATAAATACATAGGCATCGAAAATCTAACCGTCATAAAAGATCCCTTGCTTCTGCGTGACACTGCCATCATCCAGACGGCTGAAGATTTCTTCAAACTTTTTATCCGCCTCCTCTTGGTGAGCGGCTAAACTTAATTGCGTATGTTCAATGACCTCCAGCCGTTGGAACACCTGCGCGTTAGCCGCAATGAAACGCCGCATCGCCGTGAACGCGCGCATAATCTGGATGTTATAGTGGCAATCGCTATCGGGGAACGGAGAACACTACTGAGCATCGCTATACCGTTTTCTGTGAAGGCGTAAGGTAAGTAGCGTTGACCACCTCGACCGTTTGAGATCACAATTTGTGATCTTGAAAATGCATCCTTATTGGATATCGCAAATTGTGATTTCCAAATTTCAAACTCTTCTTTTGAGAGTTGGAACATAAAGTCCGCAGGGAAACGCTCTATATTACGTTGTACTTGTTGATTGAGACGCTTTGTCTCCACACCATACAACCTCGCCAAGTCGCGGTCAAGTATTACCTGCTTGCCGCGGATGACTTGGATGAGGTTTTCGATATTCTCCAGAGATTGCAATGGAGCGGACTCAACTTTTTCTATGTCCTTCTTCTTTGCCATTCCTTATATCACGATGTTCACGATCCGGCCGGGAACAACGATGACTTTCTTCGGCGTGTTGCCGGCGAGGTAACGGGCGGTGTCTTCGTGAGCAAGAACGAGCTTCTCCACTTCGTCCTTCGGCGTGTCTTTCGGGCACTCCAAGGTGAAACGTACCTTGCCGTTGAACTGCACGGGGTACTTCTGCGTATCCTCAACCAGATAGGCTTCATTCAACTCGGGCCATTGGGCGTCGATGACGAATGAGTTGAGCGTTGAGAGTTGAGAGTTGAGTGCACGGCAGCGATGATACATCTCTTCGGCGATATGCGGAGCGTACGGCGCAAGCAGAACGGCAAACGGCTCAAGGATAGCACGTTTGTTGCACTTGAGGGCTGCCAGTTCACTCTGGGCAATCATGAACGCCGGGATAGAGGTATTGAACGAGAAGTTCTCGATATCCCACGTGATCTTCTTGATGAGTTTATGCAGGCTCTTGAGCTCCTCTTTCGTCGGCTGCTCGTCAGTAACGGTCTCGTACATGTTCCACGCCTTTTTCAGGAAACGGTGTACGCCATCGATGCCGTTGGTGTCCCAAGGCTTGGACATCTCCAGCGGGCCGAGGAACATCTCATACAAGCGCAAGGTGTCCGCGCCGTAGTTGGCAATCACATCGTCGGGGTTGACCACGTTGAACATCGACTTCGACATCTTCTCCACCGCCCAGCCGCAGATGTACTGCTTGGGCATAGCAGCACCGAGATAGGGGTTATCCTCGACCTCCGAGCTCGTGCCATCGGCAAAGACGAACGTGGCGTTCTTGAACTCAGGCATCCAGTTGCGGAAAGCCGTGATGTCGAGTACATCGTTGTGCACGATGTTCACATCCACGTGGATAGGCTGCACTTTGTCCTTGTACTCGGGGTTATTGATCAGGTTGTAGGATACGTACAGGTTACCTGTAGCGCCCTCGCCGATGTAACGATAGACGAAGTTCGAGCGACCCTGTATCATACCCTGGTTGATGAGTTTGCGGAACGGTTCGTCCTTGCAAACGAGCCCGAGGTCGAACAGGAACTTGTTCCAGAACCGGCTGTAGATCAGGTGTCCTGTGGCGTGCTCCGAGCCGCCGAGGTAGAGGTCAACCTGCTGCCAGTAGTCGTTAGCCTGTCGGCTCACCAGAGCCTCGTTGTTGTGCGGATCCATGTAGCGCAGGTAGTACGCACTTGAGCCCGCGAAGCCCGGCATGGTGCAGAGCTCCAGCGGGTAAACTCCGCTTTCGACTTGCGACTTTCGACTTTCGACTACTTTCTTGTTCTTCTCGTCCCACGCCCATACCTGTGCGTGCCCGAGCGGCGGTTCGCCGGTGGCGGTAGGTTTGAACTCCGTCACGGCAGGTAACTCCAGCGGCAGGCAATCTTCGGGGATAGGATAAGGCATACCATCCTTGTAATAGATCGGGAACGGTTCGCCCCAATAACGCTGGCGCGAGAAGATAGCGTCACGCAGGCGGTAGTTGATGGTCACGCGGCCTATGCCGGTGTTCGTGATATACTCCTTCATCTTGGCGATAGCGTCCTTCACGTCCAAGCCGTTCAGGAAGCCGGAATTCATCATCTTGCCCTCCTTGGCATCAAAACTCTGCTCGCTGACATCCGCACCTTCGATGAGCGGGATGATAGGCAGGTTGAAGTGCTTGGCAAACGCATAGTCGCGGCTGTCGTGTGCGGGCACAGCCATGATCGCACCCGTGCCGTAGCCGGCGAGGACGTAGTCGGATATATAGATTGGTATCTCGGCGTTCGTGAGCGGATTGATGGCATACGAGCCGGAGAACACGCCTGTAACCTTGCGGTCGGCTATACGCTCACGCTCTGTACGGTGTTTGACCCATGCCAGGTACTGCTCGACCTCGGCACGCTGCTCGTCGGTAGTCAGTCGCCCGACATACTCGCTCTCCGGCGCCAGCACCATGAATGTCACGCCGAACACGGTGTCGGCACGCGTGGTGAAGATCGTGATTGGGAAATCATCATTCGCGCTTTCGACTTTCGACTTTCCGCTTTCGACTTTCGACTTTCGACTTTTGACTAAGAACTGCATCTCCGCACCTTCCGAGCGGCCTATCCAGTTACGCTGCGTATCCTTGAGCGAGTCGGTCCAATCCAGGCGGTCGAGCCCCTCCAGCAGACGCGGAGCGTAGGCGCTCACGCGCAGACACCACTGGCGCATCACGCGTTGCTCCACAGGATAACCTCCGCGAACCGACAGTCCCTCGCTGACCTCGTCGTTGGCGAGCACCGTACCGAGTTCGGGGCACCAGTTGACCTTGGTATCCGCCAGATAGGCTATACGGTACTGCATCAGGCGCTCCTGCTGCTCACGCTCGGAGAGTGTTGCCCAGGTCGGGTCCTCGCGCTCAAAGCGTGCAACGAGTTCAGAGATAGGTTTGGCTTTTTGTGCGACATTGTCGTAGTAATGGTTGAACATCTGGATGAATGCCCATTGCGTCCAGTGGTAGAACTGAGGATCGCAGGTCTTGACCGCACGGCTCCAATCGTAGCAGAAACCGATCTTACGGAGCTGGCTGATGTATCGCTCGATGTTCTTGTTCGTTGTCACTTCGGGGTGCTGACCGGTCTGAATAGCATACTGCTCCGCCGGCAGGCCATATGCGTCGAAGCCCATGGGGTGCAGCACGTTGAAGCCGCACTGGCGTTTGTACCGGCTGTAGATATCCGAGGCAATATAGCCCAGCGGATGGCCTACGTGCAGACCCGCACCCGAAGGATAAGGGAACATGTCCAGCACATAATAGTGCGGTTTGTCAGACTCATTACTTACAGCATAGGCATTGGCATCGTTCCACGCCTTTTGCCATTTTTGCTCAATCTCGCTAAAGTTGTATTCCATATAGTTAAATTTACGATTTACACATTTACGATATACGATTTTGACCTTTGCGACTGCAAAGGTACTACTTTTTTTTAAGATTTGCCGGCTATGTACTTTATTTGATCATAAATATCTGCCGCGCGTTTGCGGTCGAGCCCGATACGCTCTGCCAAACGAAGTACATCTACACGTTCGGGTAGCGGATTGTCATTGACAGAAGTGGTGTGATAGTCACCTGCAGAACCACAAGGCAGCAAGTCGTACGCCGGAGCAAACCGCCATCCATTATCATAGATAAAAGAGAAATTCTTAGCATGGTCATCGCGATTTCCGATTAACACATTGAAACACATTAACCGATAAATCTTCCACAACTCATCCATCGAATGAGACAGCCGTGCAGAAATACTAAATAGATGAAAATAGTCGATACTCGGAATTTGGTAGTCAGCTTGCAACAGCCCGGACGCACTAACCACATGGACTCTGCGACCATCCATTCTGTCAAAGCGCTTGGCTCCAAACCATTGATTCTCAAATAACTTTGTTTCCGGCATTTCAATGCCGCATTGCTTTGCCAATTGTGAACACCTGTATTCTTCCTGTCCGATGGATTTCTTGTCGTTTTTGGCGCGGAACTTAACCAGCCACTCGTCTTCTCCTTGTTTCAAGAAGATCTTGGGTCGGGCACCGCCCGGAGAACCACCGCGTTGAACCAGCTCCGCGATATAATTGCCGGCATAGTTGTCATCTTCGAGAATAGCATACGACTCCTCGGCTATTTGCGCCAGGTTCATGTATTCCTTCGTTTGCTGAATACTCTTGTCAGGACGATACTCCAATGCGCCACGACCATTACTGCCTACAAGACATAACTGTTGGAGCGGATTGAGCGACAGACTGTTAATACCTTGCTGCGCCAAATGGCGATGGAGTATGATTTGTCCCCAACCGTCAGGAAGACTGTCGAAGAAGACGCCAAAATGTCCGTCAAAAGGTTTGTAAGGTGCAATCTTCAGACCTGGCGTAAGCGGTAACTCAAAAGGCGAGATACTAAATCCATCTTGCAACCACTCCGCCGTATATTCAAACGCACAAGTCTGCGGTCTTTGCGGTGTGAGAGCCAAACGTCCTACCGGACGGCCGTGCATCCACACTTCTATTTGCTGAATATCAATCATGGCGAACTCGTTTAACGGGTTTTACCTGCTTGAGCATATCATCCATCGTTGCCCAAGACGTACCGGCAAAAAGAGCATTGAAATCTCTCAGACAATCCAACGCAAAGGCTATTTGCAGCAGGGAGGAAAAAGCGATTTGTCCACTTTGCTCAAAACGCCTGTAAGTTGACAAGGAGAGACCTGCCTTTTGTGCCAATTCGGCTTGCGTGAGACGCATAGCCGTTCTGCGTTGTTTAGCTCTCTCGGCAACCGCCCGGGCAACTGATGTCGGAGTCTCAAATGCCTCTATCATACCATTTACGATTTAATTCCGGTGCAAAGGTACAAAAAAAATCTGATATATGCAAATTTAATTACTAAAATATGAATACTTAACGCATTTTTATTAACTAAGCATCCAAATATGAATAGTTATACACCCGCCCTATAGGTTATTTGTTTGATAGCTGATTAAACAGCACAATTCCTTTAACCGTCAGCAGGTATTTTTGCCGAGGGTGGTTGAGGTTATTGGGGTATAAAGGCTCTATCAATTTTGCCTCTAAAGCCGGACGCAGGTGGTATTCGAGAAAATTCGGCCTATGACGTAAATGAAGGATGTCAAGGAGTTCTTTTATACTCCGTTTTTCTAAACCAACCGCAGATATCAGCTGTTTTTGCAGTTCCCCGTACAAGTTTATATCTAATTGATTTACATATGTTTTTGCGGCAACTTGTTCGGGTACTTGTTCGGGTACTTGTTCGGGTACTTGTTCGGGTACTTGTTCGGTACTTGTTCGGTACTTGTTCGGTACTTGTCCTGCTGCTAAATTAGGCTGATTTTTCCACTCCTCCGGCGGATTGATAAAGAGATAGCGGCTACGCAAATCCCATTGTTCACCAAGCAGCAAGTTACGGAAGAAACGCTCCAAGTATTGTGGCGAGTAATCTACGCCTAAACGCGCGTTTTTATAGTTCGCGCGCACGAGGGCGTTGCGGAAATACCAAGCATGATTAGCAAACAAATCATTGTTAACCGCAAAGCCGATAGACCGTAAATACAAGATTGTAAAGACAGCCGTTGTACGGGTATTTCCTTCCTGAAAAGGATGGATTTGCCACAAGTCACTAACAAAATGCGAGATGTGCGTAACCATTTCCTCATTGGAGGTATTTGCATAAGAAAATGCTTTTTCCGCTTGTATATCATAATCCAAAGCATCGCGCAAATCCTCCCAATTCAGATAATTAACCGTGTCTTCGCGGAGAACCCATTCCTTTTTGGTAATGTCGTATTTACGTAGTTCTCCGGCGTGTTTGAAAACACCCTCAAAAATACGGCGGTGTAACGCTATCAAGCCATTTGTATTAAACGCCAAGGTCTGCGATGCAAGAATCCGTGCGATATTGGACGACGCGCGATCCGCTTCTGCCTCGTCTTCGTTAGTCGGCTCATCATGAGCCGTGCGTTTCCGGTAGTAACTATGAATCAGTTGATGCGCCTCTTCCAAAGAAATCTCGCCTTCGATATTACGGCGCGCTATCTCCCGAAGATACTCTGACGTTTTCAAACCATCCACCGCCTGAAGGCCAATAGCAGTCTGCCAGAGCGAAGCCTTGGTTTTCTGATTCGGTTCTCCCTGGCGGATGTATTCCTCAAACTCAGGAATAATAGGGTTTTCTATGTCTAGAGGGGTGATCATCGGCGGTTTATGAATGTTATGTATGGCACAGAAATTCGTGCCATACATGACTGATATATTCGCTTACAGCAACTTCTTGACCTGGTCGTAAACGTTCTGGGCGGTGAAGCCAAGTTTCTCGTCGAGGACCTTGTACGGAGCGGAGAAGCCGAACGAGTTGAGACCCCAAACGGTACCGTTCTCGCCAACGAGCGACTCGAGCGTACAAGGCAGACCGGCAGTCATGCCGAAGCGCTTGATACCCTTGGGCAGCACTTGCTCCTGATACTCCTTCGGTTGCTCGCGGAACAAGCCCTCACTCGGAACGCTAACAATCTGCAGGCGGATACCATCCTTGCGCAGGAGTTCGGCACCGGCGAGGAGTGTTGATACCTCACTACCCGAAGCGAGCAGTACGACCTGCGGATCCTCGTCCTTGCTGACGATATATGCGCCACGCTCGAAGCCAGCCTTGTTGACATTAGGCACAGGAGCTATATCCTGACGGCTGAGGATGAGTGCGGTAGGTGTAGCGGTATTCTCGATAGCCATGCGCCATGCGAGGGTGGTCTCCTCGGCATCGGCAGGACGCAGAACGAGCATCGACGGTTTACCGCTATGGTTATGCAACTTCTCCATCAGGCGGATCTGCGCCTCCTGCTCAACCGGCTCGTGGGTCGGGCCGTCCTCGCCTACGCGGAACGCATCGTGGCTCCAGATGAAGATAACAGGCACCTCCATAAGGGCTGCCAGACGAACGGCAGGTTTCATATAATCAGAGAACACGAAGAACGTGCCGCAAGCGGGAATAACGCCGCCGTGCAGACGCATACCTATACATACGCAAGCCATGGTGAGTTCGCTCACACCTGCCTGCAGAAACTGGCCGGAGAAGTCGCCCTTGGTGAACGCCTTGGTTTTCTTGAGGAAACCGTCGGTCTTGTCGGAGTTACTCAGGTCAGCCGAGCTGACAATCATGTTGCCTACGTTCTCTGCGAGGAACGACAGAGCGGTGGCCGAAGCCGCACGTGTAGCCGCACCGGCTTTTTGCTGAACCATACTCCAATCGATGCAGGGCACCTCGCCGGACATATATGTCTCATACTCGTTGGCCAACTGCGGGTGAGCCTGCTTCCACTCATAATATGCGGCATAACGTTTGTTGGCGAGCTCGCGGAGCTCGGCAGCACGGTTCTCGTAGAGTTTGGCTACCTCGGGGAAGATGGCAAACGGTTCAGCCGGGTCGCCGCCCAGGTTGGCAATCGTCTTCTCAAACGAAGCACCGGACTTGCTGAGCGGGTTGCCGTGGGTAGAGCACTTGCTCTCGAACGACTCACCTTCTGCCGTCACGCATCCTTTGCCCATGATCGTATGACCGATGATGAGCGACGGACGCTCTTTCTCGGCCTTGGCGGCCTTCAGTGCCTCGCGGATAGCAGCAGGGTCGTTGCCGTTGATCTCCTGAACGAACCAGTTCCAAGCCTTATACTTGGCAGCCACATCCTCGGTGGTCACCTCGCGGCACATGGTGGAGAGTTGAACCTCGTTGCTGTCGTAGAACATGATCAGGTTGTCCAGCCCCAGCGTGCCTGCCATACGGCCTGCGCCCTGTGAGATCTCCTCCTGTACGCCGCCATCGGAGATGAACGCGTAGATAGTAGGATTATGCACCTCGCCGTAGCGGGCGTTGAAGAACTTAGCCGCGATAGCAGCACCTACGGCAAACGTATGTCCCTGGCCGAGCGGTCCGGAGGTGTTCTCTATACCGCGCTCAATGTCGCGCTCGGGGTGACCGGGAGTGACACTACCCCACTGGCGAAGGTTCTTCAGGTCTTCCAGAGTGAACTTGCCTGCCAGACAGAGTTGTGCGTACAGCATGGGTGCCATGTGTCCGGGGTCGAGGAAGAAGCGGTCGCGAGCCTCCCATGCAGGGTTCTCGGGATCGTACTCAAGGAACTCGGAAAAGAGCACGTTGATAAAATCCGCACCACCCATAGCGCCACCCGGGTGACCGCTCTTGGCTTTCTCAACAGCTGCCGCCGCAAGGATGCGGATATTGTTGGCAGCAAGATTCATTAGTTCAGTTGTGTTCATAATGATATTAATTATTTATCTTGTTAGTATTCTGTGTTTCTTGTCGGATAGATGATTGTACGACTTGCGGCAGTTCGCCTAAAACGCATATCCCAGATAGTACTCCAATCCCCAGTTCATCGAGTTGCGGTAGCCGAATCCCGGGATGTAATACGGGATAGTCAGGCTGTCGTGGGTCTTTTCGGTAAACAGGAACTTCATTCTGACCGCCCAACCCATATTGAATCCTTTGTATATATCCACCTGCACGCCTGCAACAATCTCTCCCCATGCGTCGGCTATCCATGCGCCTTGCAGAGCCGCCTCGCTTATTGTGGGTTCCAGCTGCTGCCACCCTACACCGGCACGCACGCCCACCAGCATAACCGACCTGCGCTCGGGATGTTTCTTCAGCGGGCTGATATCCATACCCAGGCGCACATACTCGCCTTGCCCGTTGTACTTGGGCGTTGTTGCATCTTTCTCCTGCCTGAACTGCCCGGCATACCCCAGTTCGATGGTCGGAAACAGTCTGTACTTCAATCTGACGCTAACCGCCGCCTCCACGGCATACGTGTGCCAGCTGCTACGCGCAAGTTCGAAGATCGGGTTGGCTATATCCAGACGGACAATCACGCCTTGATAAACGGTTGTATCCACGCTACGAGTCGCAGGTTTGACAGGCTCGGGCTGAACAGCCGGAGGAATAGGCTCCTCCGCCTGCATCGCCACAGGTTCAGCAAGTACCTCAAGTGAGTCCCGCACCGGCTCTTGCGCCACAGCCTGCAGGCACGAGCACAAGATCGTCACAACTATCAAAAGGTATCTTCGCAACTGTCAATCGTCCATTATATGAGTCTTGCCGCCTCTTCCTTCAGGGCATGCAAGGCGGTCTCGTTGGCTGTCTCTCCGTTGGTACTGTAGGCTGTCAGCAGGGTCTTGGCATAGTCCAGCGACGTGCTTTCAGCAGGCAACTGCATAGCCATAGCCGACACGAACGCCAACATCTGTCCGCGGGCGGCTACGATCTTATCCCACACCTGCTCTGACACATAGATCTGCTGACTTATGTTGTGATCAAACTCCAGACGAATAGTCTGCAACAGCCGTTGCTGCAACTGCGGCACGGTGAACTGCGACACATCCAGATCCATCAGCAGATGTTCGGGTTGCGTACGCTCCAGCACCAATGCCAGACGCTCGTAGGCACGCAGGCGGATGGGCGAGATCTCCTTCTGTGCTGCCTTCTTGAGTTCCCACTCGCGCTTCTGTTGCTCGTTCTGAAACAGCTTGTACATCACTATCCATGTAGCCAGCAACACGATCAACGCGGGGATGCAATACTTCAATATCTCTGTCATAACTATGAGTTGATTTGAGTCTAATATATTTTTCGTTCCTGCGGCATAATCTGCAACAGCAGTTTGCCGATCGCCGCCATGGCGGCTGTGTTGGTTATCTGCATGCGGTCGCCAAAGAAGTGGCAACATTCGGCAGTCGTGCCTTCAGGCGTAGCCCATGCTATCCATACCGTACCTACAGGTTTATCGGGCGTACCGCCGGTAGGACCGGCCACGCCGGAGGTGGCTATGGCATAATCGGTATGCAGCAGTTGTCGCACACCTTCCGCCATCTCGCGAACGGTCTGCTCGCTCACGGCACCTACGGTAGCGAGTGTCTCGGCACGCACACCCAGCACGTGCTCTTTCACGCTGTTGTCATAGGCTACCACACTGCCCATGTAATATGCCGAACTGCCGGACTGCTCGTTCAGCAGAGACGCCAGACGTCCGCCCGTGCACGATTCTGCCGTGGCGATGGTCAGTTTATGTTCGGTCAGCCAATGGCCGAGAATCTGCTGCGGGGTCAGATCATCGGTAGCAATCACATGGTCGGCAATCAGGGGCATGAGCGCCGTTATCTGCTGCTCTACCTCGGCTGCAGTAGCCTCGCCGTACGACGACAGGCGCAGCCTAACTACACCCTGCTTGGGTAGGTAGGCGAGATGCATCGTTGCCGGCAGAGCTTTCTCCCACGCCTCTATACGTAACGCGAGCGACGATTCGGGTATACCGTACACCACTATCGTCCGATGGATAACATCGGCACACAAGCCGAAGTGCTTCTGCATGTACGGCAGCACCTGTTCGCTCATCGCCACCTGCATCTCATGCGGCACACCGGGCATACTAACCAGCAGTTTGCCCGACTTGTTCTGCTCAAACGCCATGACAGGCGCACTACCTACGCGGTTAGGCAGGATAGTTGCCGCCTCGGGTACAAGCCATTGCGTGGCTGTCAGACGGTTGAGCACATCAGGGCGGTTCTTGTACAGGTTCAGCACATGCTCGTGTACGCGCTCATCCTCAACGAGTTGCGTATGGAAGTAGTCGCACAGGACGGTTTTGGTTATATCGTCCTTTGTCGGTCCCAGACCGCCGGTGGTCAGTACCACATCAGCACGCGTCATGGCTGCCGTTACTGAGTCGGTTATAGCCTGCCGGTCGTCACGAACCGTTGTGACTTGCACGACGGTTATGCCTGCGTGATTGAGCACCTGTGCCATCCATGAGGCATTGGTATTGACCACTTGACCGATCAGCAACTCGTCGCCTATACTGATTATTTCTGCCGATATGCTATGCATAAATTCACCTTTCACTTTTCATCTGTTTTTTCCACTCTTCCGCGGTCAGGCAGAGTTCGTTGTACCAATCTTGCCCGAATCGCCTGACAAGCGGTTCTTTCAGGAACTTGTAGAGCGGCAGGTGCAGTTTGTGCCCCAACTGCCGCGACGAGTGGCATATATCCCAACGATGGTATTCCACTCCTACCCGCTGCCCAATCTGCGTGAGGCGTATAGGATACAGGTGGCACGATACGGGTTTCTTGAATCCGATATTCAGCGTCCCGCCTGCCGAATCCTGACTGCTCGATCCGGATTGCTGATTATACAACCGCTCGATTACGCAATAGCACCAGCCGTTATGGTCAGTACGGGCAAAGATACAGTCTTTGTCGTTCACAATCTGCAACACTCGTTCGCCCGACGGATCGTTGTAGGCTATTCCTTCCCGCTCCACCACCTGGCGTGCTTCCATAGTCATCATAGGCAGCAGTTCGGGCAACATGGCACGAAGGCGTTCTTCCTCCTCGGGCGTTACCGGCGCACCTGCGTCCCCCTCTATGCAGCAGCAACCCTTGCAGTTGTCGAGGTCACAGCAGAACTCCTTCTCCAGTACCTCCAGACTGACTATAGTGTCTTGTATGAGCAACATATCTAACCTCTACCGGCAAAGCGGTCTAACGTTTATATTTATACCGCGCTACGGTCTTTCCCTTGGCGATGTTTGCCAGTTTGCCTTTGCAGAACTGCCGGCGGATAGGCGATATACGGTCGGTAAACACATGCGCCTCCAGATGATCGTACTCGTGCTGAACGATTCGTGCCTTGAAGTCGGTAAACGTCTCCTCATGCTCCTTGAAATCTTCGTCCAGATAACGGATGGTTATCGTCTTCGGACGAACCACATTCTCACTTATGCCGGGTAACGACAGGCAGCCTTCGGAATAGACCGATGTATCCTCGCTCTCCTCGATAATCTCGGGATTGATGAACGCCTGCTTAAAGTCCTTGCACTCGGGATATTCATCCGCCAGTTCGGTACCATCTACCACGAACAGCCGCTTCGACAGTCCCACCTGAGGAGCAGCCAGGCCGCAGCCTTCGGCAGCCAGTAGAGTCTCCTGCATATCCGACACCAGTTGTTTCACATCCAGTTCGCCCGGCTCCAAGTCTTCTGTCGGACGTCGGAGCACGGGCTGACCATATAAATAAATAGGTAATATCATAACTATTTTGACGATTATTTGCGTTTTACTCCAAAAAGCCTACAAAGTTACAAATTTTATCGCACATTTGCAAATTTTCAGAGCATTTTTTGCAAAATAGTCTGTTTTTTACCCTCGCTTGAATGTCTGGGTAAGGTTTATGCCTGTGCAAAGGCAACCTGCTCGCGTGCAAACAGGAACTGTACGGGGAAGTACGAGTAGCCTGCCTCCGATTGGATAGGTTTGCCCCAGAACAAGTACGCGTGCTGACCTTTGCGAACGTGCGCACCTTTGGCTTGCCAGCCTTCGAACGTGTCAAGCTCGGTGTTCGTCAGTTGGTAGCACTCGCGCAGGAGTTGGTTGCAGGAGGCTTCTTTACGACCGGAGGTCAACGCCATTTCGCGAAGTTTGTCGGTAATCGACTTGAGTTGTAAACGATACTGTTGCATCTTCGTCAGTTCGTTTTGGTTACGGGTGGCTGTACGGGTTGCAATGGCTTCTTGATAAACTGTACGTGTCATAATTGTAAAATTTTAATTGTTCAACTTGTCGTTTGTTAACCTTTGGCGTCAATTATTTTTGTTTGACAATGCAAAATTACAACAATATAGTGCTATATCTTGTCACTTTCTTAATAATTCTGCAATTTTTTAAGAATTTTTAACATTTTACACCCTTTCTTAATGGTACGCTTCACTGAAAAAACGTTCCGTTCCAT
>CALZOG010000055.1 GCA_945827635.1 uncultured Bacteroidales bacterium | reverse complement strand
TGTTCTTCCGCAAAGACCTCAACGACAGTCTGGAGAAACAAAATGACAAGTGACATTGGAGATTAGATTGGAAAATTTGAAGATTTGAAGATTATTAGTTCAAACAGGCACTATGATGTCTTTTGACATAAGAAACGGCTCTCTCGAGCCGTTTTTTTATTCCCTCACTGTCACATGGAAGCAGGACTGCTTGGCTTCGTACTTGACGTAAATCTTCGCTGCCCTCTGGTGGTTGAGCAGCACTTGTCCGAGTACGAGTTTCAGATTATCCTCATGCATATAGTCGCGCGTACGCGTAACCTTGTCGTAGCCGAAGTATGCCAAATCGAACGTCGTGCCGTAGCAGTGGCAACTTTGCGTAACGGAGTTGATGTTTCCGCTGCGTTGCAGTTGGCGTATATCCTCCTGTGTGCGCAGAATCGATGTCACACGAAACCTGTAATGCGGCAGGTTGTTGCGCCGCAGTATATCCGCCCACTCGTTGCCTATTGCGTCCAGTTCGCGCTTGGCGGATGGTATGAGATATGGCACGGAATGTGTCAGTTCGTCCACAACGTAGTTGTCACATGTCTTTACCTCCACCAGTTGCTTGCGCATCTGCGCAGCGTCCGCGCGGTTCTTAGGCGGGCGCTTCAGACCTATACGGCTCGCCACAGCGTGCTGCTTCTGCTGCAGGTCGTTGAACTTCTGTTTGTAATTGAAAGTACGTCCGGGATAGGCAACCATGTTGTCTTCCTCTATCTCCTGCTCATGCTTTTCTCGTCCGTCACGGCTCTCGCTGCTGCAGCCATACGCAGTTACTACCAGCACAATTACTGCTATCAGAGTGTATATATTTTTCACTTGTCTTGGTGCTTTGCCTTCTTCGGCTTTTCAATGTTGATATATCGGGTGCTGACGATTAGTTACTTTGCAATCGTTCGATAATTTACTGCAAAGTTACTAATTTTTTTTGTCTCTTGCAAGTCTTTTTGCAAAAAAAGCATTTTCCAAATAATTTTTCTTCAGGAAAGTTTGCAAATGTGCATTATTTTTTGTATCTTTGTGGGCTGAATGCGTGCGCCTGCTGCGCAAGCGCTCCTGCGCGGGCGCAACACGAACAGCAAACATACTAACACGCACATAACAAACACCCCTACACCCATGGACAAAATTATCCGTTGCTACCTCGCCGCCATACTTGTTTGCGGCATAATGCTCCACACATCGTGTACCGGTCATGGCTCGGCATACAAAGCCGTATTCCTAACCGGCCAGGTCACCCATGTCCAGCCTATGACAGGCCTGGTGCTTTGGAACGATCTGGCTGCCGCGATGGATAGCACACACGGTGATTGCATCAGTCTGGAGTTTTCGTACGTTGAGCCCTGCCGCCTGGTGACAGGAAAAACCAACGGTGTTATATCCTACGATTGGACGTATCTGGACAACAAACTGTCATCCGCAGCCTCACGCGGACATCAGATGGTAGTGCGTTTTCCGCTCTGCTACCCTTCGAACCGCAGCAATTGTATCGGAAAACCCGGTGGCACGTATGTGCCGGATTATATCCGCCAACAACCTGACTACCGCGAGACGTACTCCGCCAACCCCGGTGGCGATGGTCCTACATGGTATCCCGATTGGAGCAACAGCGAATTGCAATGGTTTGTCAAGCAGTTCTACAGCGACTTGGCTGCGCGCTATAACAACGATCCGCGCATTGCGTTTGTAGAGGTTGGCTTCGGCCATTGGGCAGAGTATCACACCTACGGCACACCCGTTGCGTTCGGCACAAACTTCCCCACCCCGGCTTACCAGCGCGAGTTGTTCACTCATCTGTCACAGGTACTTACTATCCCCTGGCTGACCAGCGTGGACGCAGGCGACAAGGTATATTCGGATGTATGCGTGCACGCCGATACTCGCGAGTTGGCGTTCGGACTGTTTGACGACACGTTCATGCATAGCCAGCACGACCTGAGTCAGGGTGACGGTTGGAACGAGCAATGCTGGCTGTGGAGCGGCATAGAGCGCTGGAAGAACGGCGTGTTCGGTGGAGAGATAAGTTACTACACGCGCGACGACCAACATAACTTCCTCAACCCCGAAGGTATGTACGGCGTGACATGGGAGCAAGCTGCCGGCAAGTACCACATGACATTCGTTATCTGCAACAACGCGCCCGAAGGATCGTACTTCACGCAGCAACGTGTGACACAGGCCGGTATTGCCGCAGGCTACAACTTCTGCATCACCGACTGTCGCACCAACGGCACGAACAGCCGCATCACTGTTACCAACACCGGCATCGCTCCCATCTATCGCGATGCGTATCTGACTGTAGGCGGTATGCGCGCGCAAGAGTCGCTGCGAGGACTGCTGCCCGGTGAGGAACAGACCATAGAGATTTCCGCTGTCGCCACAGCCGATAACGTTCGCATAACATCCGACCATATTCTACCGTCGCAACAGATAGAGTTTGACGTCAATCTATCAGCACAATGATCTACCGCGAGACAAACAGGATGAGCGATCTGCTGACGCAGGACAGACGCGCCATGCAGATAGTCAACCGCTTCGGTATACCCATGGGCGTGGGCGACAAGACCATCGACACCGTGTGCCGGGAGCACGGCATACATACGCCTACGTTCCTCGCTATCGTCAACAACGGACAATCCGACCGACCGGCAACAGAGATTGATCTGCCCACGCTGCAGACCTATCTGAGAAATGCACATACGTACTTCCTGGAGTTCCTGTTGCCGCGCCTGCGCAGGCAACTGATAGAAGCCATTAACCCAACTGTGACGGATAACAAGATACCGTTGCTCATCGTGCGGTACTTCGACGAATATGTGCAAGAGATACGTATCCATATTCAGCACGAGAACGAAGGTATGATGGAGAATCATGCAACCGACGACAGGCATATTACCGAGAAGTTGCACGAACTGGTGAACCTGATTATCAAGTATTACCCAGCCCACTCCACCTACCCGTTCGCCAACGAACTAATGACCACCGTGCTAATGGGAGTATATCAAGCTGAGGAAGAACTGAAAACGCATTGCGCTATTGAGGACGACATACTCCGTCCGGCGCTGGAGAGAAGCCGAAAATCCGAAGTCGAAAGTCGAAAGTCGAAAGTCGAAGGTCGAAAGTCGAAAGCCAAAAGTCAGGATGAACTCAGCGAACGCGAACAGGAAGTGCTGACACTGGTGGTACAAGGACTGCTCAACAAGGAGATAGCCGACAGACTGCATCTGTCCTTGCACACCGTGATTGCACACCGCAAGAACATCTCCCGCAAACTGAATATCCACTCCACTGCCGGACTGACAATATACGCTATTGTCAATCATCTGATAGATATAGAGAGTGTGGAGTTTACTAATCTTTGAATCTCGCATTATGTTACGCAGAGTGCAGCAATACATACGTACCCAACAGTTACTCTCGCCGGCAGCGCGCGTGCTGGTGTGCGTGAGCGGCGGAGCAGACTCCGTGGCGTTGCTGGATGTGTTGCAGCGCGGCGGATATGACTGCATTGTAGCGCATTGCAACTTCCACCTGCGTGGCGAAGAGAGCGACCGCGACGAGACTTTCGTGCGCCATATAGCCGCACAACGCGGCGTGGCACTGCACGTAGCATCGTTCGACACCACGACCTACGCTGCCGACCGCCACACCAGCATCGAGGTAGCGGCACGCGAACTACGCTACAGATGGTTTGAGCAACTGGCACGCGAGCAGCATTGTACTGCTATAGCCGTTGCCCATCACCAAAACGATCAGGCAGAGACCGTACTGCTGAACCTGCTGCGCGGCTCGGGACTACGAGGTCTGGCAGGCATGCGCGCCAAAAGCGTTAACCCCGTGACGAGCAGCGAACCGATGATCATTCGTCCGATGCTCTGTACCACACACGACTATATCATCCACTACCTGCGCGACATACGACACCTCACATGGGTAGAAGATTCGACCAACGCCGACACCTCCATCCGCCGCAACGGGATACGAGCATGGCTCAATATGCGCAGCAAAGGTGAGATTGAGAATATCTGCGCCACAGCCGACTATATGCAGGGGTACGCAGACCGACAGGACGGACTGCAGACACGCGCACGGGCATTAGTCGAACTATACGAACAACTCAAGAACTATCAGCCAAAGGACATTGAGGCTATCTACGAAGCCATGCAACGCGGCGAAAGCGGCAAACGTTTTGCACTGAACGGCGCAACGGCTGTAGTGAAAAAACATGAGTTGGAACTCCAAATATCATAATCATACATATATTGCAAATCAGTAAATCATCATGAAATATCATTTCGGAATAATTGGTAAACCGCTGAAGCACTCTCAGTCGAAACTGTTCTTCGACGCACGCTTTGCTGCCGACGGCATTGACGCAGACTACACTATCCGCGAACTGGACGCAATAGAAGAGGTCGTACCGCTGCTCGATCTGTTGAACGGTCTGAATGTCACCTCGCCTTACAAAGAGGTTATCATACCCTACCTGAACAGCATTGATCCTGTAGCACAAGAGATGGGTGCGGTCAACGTTGTGCACAACCATCGCGGTTATAATACCGATTGGATAGGCGTAACCGCTGCACTCAAGCCGTATCTTACCCCGGACGACAAGCACGTGCTGGTGTTGGGCTCGGGCGGAGCGGCAGGTGCCGTGCGCTATGCGTTGCAGCACTTGGGCATGGATGTGAAGATTGTCAGCCGTACTGCCGGCAAAGGCGACCTGACTTATGCCGACCTGACCGAACAAGTAATGAGCACCAACAGGATTATCGCCAACTGTACACCGTTGGGGATGTTCCCCAACGAAAGCGAGACGCCGGATATACCTTGGGATTTTGTTACCGACAAACATCTGCTGTTCGACTGTATCTACAACCCCGAACAAACGCTGTTCCTGCAACGCGGCAGACAGCAGGGCGCACACATCGTGAACGGCCGCGAAATGTTTCTTGCACAGGCAGAGGCAGCAATGAAAATATTTTTTCAAGAACAATAAATGATTTTTGACCATAGAAAGGAGAAACAGATATGAAGCGATTAACATGTTGGATAATGGCGGCAGCACTGTGCTGCGTTCCGTATAGTAAGTCACAGGCGTTAACCCTGCCTGCCGATGAACCGGTGGTGGCGTACTATATGCCACTCACTCAGCTGCTGTTCACCGTGGAGTACGATGAGATAGTCACCGAGGTCGGACCGTTCTACCAGTACTCTGCCCGCTATTTGGGTACCAAGGATGTGCTCACCAAATCCGAGAAGCAGTTCGTGCTGAACAAGATCACGTTCCAACCCATCGCATCTGCCGACACGACACGCAGTTATATCCTGCAGGACAAATCGGGCAAAGCACAACTCGTCAGTCTGTCGCCCTACGGCACACTGACCGGTTACAACATGGAGCCACAAACCGTCAACCGCAAGCCAAAAACCGGTAATGAGCGTTGCAAGACCGGCTGCGACAACCTCGTTGGCACCGAAACGACCCGCCTCATGCCACTGCTGGAGGAGCAACTGATGGCTTCCTCCACTGCCAAGATGGCGGAAGGTGCTGCCAAACTGATCTACCGCATACGCGAGATGAGGTTGAACCTGCTGGCGGGTGATGTAGAGAAGTATCCTGCCGATGGCGATGCGCTCAAGCGCGTACTGAACGAGATGGATACACGCGAGCAGGAACTGACTGCCCTGTTCATCGGGCGCAGAACGGTTACCCATCACATCCATCACGTAACCTATACGCCGGCCGCCAACGGCATGAATACGGATAAGATCCTGCTGCGCTTCAGCAAGCATTTCGGTGTTGTGGCGAACGATGATCTAAGCGGCGAGCCGGTGAACATACAGATCAGCAAGGCTGCCCACCAACTGGTTACGCCCGACAAACCTGCCAAGTCCGGTGCACCTACCCTCTACTACAACCTGCCGGCAGGCAGCAACCTCACGGTCACGTACGGCGAGCAGGTGATGATCAATCATCCTGTCGAGGTGGCACAATGGGGGGCCAGCGTGCCACTGAACAGGGCTCTGCTGGACGGAAACACACGCATCACATTCAATCCGCTGACAGGGGCTATTGTTTCGATTGAGAAATAAATAGTCAAAAGTCGAAAGTCGAAAGTCAAAAGTCGAAAGTCGAAAGTCGAAAGATAAAAGAGTAATCAATGAAGGATAGCAAACGAATATATTACTGGGGACTATTGGTCTTTTCATTTTTCAGTCTTCAGTTTTCTCCTCTCTCTGCGCAGGAGATCAACTGCCATGTAACAGTCAACAGCGACAAGATCGAGGGCTCTAACAAGCAGGTGTTCGAAACGCTGCAAAAGTCCGTTGAGGATTATATCAACACCACCAAGTGGACGAACATGACCTTCGCCGACATGGAGCGCATCGAGTGCAACATGATGATTATCGTGAGCGGTGTGAGTGATAACGAATATACGTGCGAGATGACTCTACAGAGCCGTCGCCCCGTATATGGCACTTCATATACCACACCGGTGCTGAACATCCGCGACAAGTATTTCAACTTCACCTTCCAGGAGTTCGACCGACTCGATTATCAGCAGTCCACCTTCACCACCAACCTCACCGCCATGCTGGCGTACTACTGCTATCTGGTTATCGGTTTCGATCTGGCTACGTACTCGCGTATGGGCGGACAGGGGTGCTTTGATGCGTGCGAGTCTATTGTGCAGACCTGCCAGAGCGCAAGTATGACCGAACAGGAGCAGCAGGCGTGGCTCGCCTACGACCGCAGCAGCGGCAACAAGAACCGCTACGCAATCATCTCCAACCTCAACGATGCGGCGTTCAAGCCCTTCCGCGAATATATCTACGAGTACCACCGCCTCGGGCTCGACCAGATGTCTGCCAACGTAGCCAACGGACGCGCACGTATTGCCGAAGGAATAGATGTGCTCGTCAAGGCTAACCAGGCACGACCCGCAACGTACATTGTAACGATCTTCCTTGACGCCAAAGCCGACGAACTGGCAGATATCTTCCACGGAGGCACCGACCGGGAGAAAAAAGATGTGTACGAAGCACTCATGCGGATCGACCCTACACGCCAAAACACATACGACAGAATCAACGAGAAATAATGACCGCTTTCGACTTTTGTCTTTCGACTTTCGACTATCGACTATCGACTAATAGAATATTATGCTGAAACATTTAACCATACATAACTACGCCCTGATTGCGGATGTCGAGCTTGAACTACAAGACGGTTTCACGGTTCTGACCGGTGAGACCGGTGCCGGCAAGAGTATCCTGCTCGGTGCACTGGCGCTGGTCATGGGTGCCAAAGCCGACACACGAACCATTACCGAGGGCGAAGACAAATGCGTGATCGAAGCTACCTTCGCGGAACATGACGGAGAGATCATTGTCCGGAGAGAATTGAGCCGCAACGGACGCTCACGCTCGTTCGTCAACGATGAGGTGGCAAGCATGACCGAACTCAAGGCGCTGAGTGAACGACTCATTGATATTCATAGCCAGCACCAGAACCTGCTCTTGGCTGACAGCGGCTTTCAGACCGATGTAGTGGACGCTATTGCCAAGAATGCTGACGAGCGCACGGCATATACTGCTGCCTACGAGCAGTACCTCTCCGCCTCGGCTGCCCTCGACGACCTGCAGCGGCAAGCCGCACAGGCACAACGCGATGCGGATTATATACTCTTCCAACTCCGCCAACTCACCGAAGCCAACCTCCAGAACGGCGAGCAGGAAGAACTGGAGCAGGAGGAATATACCCTGTCACACGCCGAGGAGATTCGCGGCATTCTGACGGAAGCTATTGATACTCTGAGTGGCGACAACCGCTCGGTGCTGCAAGCCCTGCATGCGCTGCACGTTGGCGATGCGTCGCAAGAGTTGCAGGAGCGCATCGAGAGCACTTATATCGAGCTCAAGGATATAGCCGGCGAGGCGGAGCACCTGCTCGGGCGTCTGAATGCCGACCCGCAACGGTTGGAGCAGGTGCAGGAGCGACTGATGCTCATCCAATCCCTGCTCCGTAAGTTCGGCTGCCGAACCGTGAGCGATCTGCTGGCGGAGCAGGCAAGGCTGGAGCAGCAGTCGCAGGTGCTTGAGCATTTCGACGAGCAGATTGAGCGTCTGACCAAGGCGAAAGAAGAAGCGTTCCGTGCTATGGGCAAGGCTGCCGATGCGCTGACTAAGACGCGTCGGGCGGTCTGCAAGCCGATAGCCGATAGACTCATAACCGACCTCAGCCAACTGGGCATAGCACACGCCAACATGCAGGTCAGTATCACCCCCGCAACGGATTATACGGCTACAGGTCATGATATCGTGGACTTCCTGTTTGCCGCCAACCTCGGGCAGTCGCTGCAACGCGTAGCGGATGTGGCTTCAGGCGGCGAGGTGGCACGAATCATGCTGTCTATCAAGGCACTGACTGCCGATACCACGGCGCTGCCTACGATCATCTTCGATGAGATTGATACAGGTGTCAGCGGCAGCGTGGCTACGCGCATGGCGGATATACTCCGCCGTATGGGACAGAGCAGGCAGGTGATTGCTATCACCCATCTGCCGCAGATTGCAGCCTATGGCGAGCAGCATATCAAGGTCTATAAGCAGGATACGAACAAACGTACAGAAACGCACATCTGCCCGCTCACGCCGGAGGAACGTATCACCGAGATCGCTACGATGCTCAGCGGCAATACGCCTACCCCTTCAGCAATCAAGAATGCTCAGGAGTTGGTATATGCAGCAACCCAAAAATCGTAAATTGTAAATAACCAAATCGTCACTCCCATGTCTCCATTAGCAGAACGCTTACGTCCACATACGTTAGATGAGTATATCGGCCAGCAGCACCTGGTCGGTCAGGGTGCCGTGCTCCGGCAGATGATTGAGAGCGGTAATCTCTCGTCGTTCATCCTGTGGGGACCTCCGGGGGTGGGCAAGACCACCCTGGCAAAAATCATTGCCCACCAATTAGAGCGACCGTTCTACACGCTGAGTGCTGTCACTTCGGGAGTGAAAGATGTACGCGATGTGATTGACAAGGCGCGTCAGGTGCGACGCACGCAGCAGGGACTGTTTGCCGGGCAGACCGACCAGCGCTCACCTATCCTGTTCATCGACGAGATCCACCGCTTCAGCAAGTCGCAGCAGGACAGTCTGCTCGGCGCGGTGGAGGAAGGACTTGTCACCCTGATCGGTGCCACCACCGAGAACCCGAGTTTTGAGGTTATCACACCGCTACTGAGCCGCTGTCAGGTATATGTGCTCAAGCCCTTGGGCAAGGATGATCTGCTCACCCTGCTGCACCGTGCGCTGGAGCAGGACGAATTCATCCGCGAGCAACATATCCAGGTACGCGAGACGGAGAGTATCCTCCGTTACGCCGGAGGCGATGCGCGCAAGATGCTAAATATCATCGAGCTCGTCAGCAACTCAGGCACCACGGTTATCGACAACACTACTATCACACAACTGCTGCAGCAGAACCCTGTAGCCTACGACAAAGGCGGCGAACTGCACTACGATATCATATCCGCGTTCATCAAGTCTATCCGCGGCAGCGATCCTGACGGAGCGATCTACTGGCTGGCGCGGATGATTGCCGGAGGCGAGGACCCGAAGTTCATCGCGCGGCGATTGGTTATCTCTGCCAGCGAGGATATAGGTCTGGCTAACCCGAACGCCATGCTCGTGGCGAATGCCTGCTTCGACACGCTCACGAAGATCGGCTGGCCCGAAGGACGCATACCCCTCGCCATGGCTACCGTCTATCTCGCCACCTCGCAGAAGTCCAACTCCGCCTATCTGGCTATCGATGATGCGCTCAGAGAGGTGCAGCAGAGCGGCAATCTGCCCGTGCCTCTGCATCTGCGCAACGCCCCCACACAACTGATGGAGGAACTGGGGTACAGCGAGGGCTACAAGTATGCACACGACTACCCCAACCATTTCGTCAAACAGCAGTTCATGCCCGACGAACTGCAAGGACGGCAGTTCTGGCACGCACAGGGCAGTCCCGCCGAACAACGCATGGCTGAGTGGATGAAACACCTGTGGGAAGATAGTTGAGAGTTGATGGTTGAGAGTTGAGAGAAGTTCAGAGTTAGAAGTTATGAGTTAACTCTAAACTTATAACTTTTAAACTTCACTAAACATTAAACTCTAAACACTAAACATTAAACCCTAAACACTAAACAAAATTGCATGGCCGCAATCTACGTACATATACCGTTTTGCTACTCGCGATGCGCGTATTGCGCGTTCTTCTCAACCACCGAGTTGCAGATGCGCAGCGTGTATATCGATGCCGTGATCAAGGAATATGGTCTGCGTAGCGGCTATCTGCCGCAGGGCGAACCTGTACGCACGATCTACCTGGGTGGCGGTACACCTTCGCAGCTTGCCAACCGGGATCTGGCACGGCTGCTGAACGCACTGCCCGTGGAGCAGGCCGAAGAGCTGACCATCGAAGCCAATCCTTCGGACATGACCGAAGCCAAACTCAAGGCGTGGAGGCAAATGGGTATCAACCGACTGAGCATCGGCGTGCAGTCGTTCGATGATACGACACTCGCGTTCCTCAACCGCAGGCACAGCAGCAAGCAGGCGAAGAAAGTTATACGCCTGGCGCAGGATATGGGCTACACGAATATCAGTATCGACCTGATGTACGCCCTACCCAACCAGACGCTGGAGCAATGGCAGGAGGATATCGATCAGGCACTCAGTTTCGGCGTGCAGCATATATCCACCTATTGCCTGTCGTACGAGGCAGGCACGCCGTTGTATAACCTGCGTGCCAAAGGCATTGTGCACGACGCCAGCGACGATCTGGCTAACGCTATGTACGCCTGCCTGTGCGAGCGGCTGAAGCAGGCGGGGTACGGCCATTACGAGGTCAGCAACTTCGCACTGCCGGGATATGAGAGCCGGCACAACAGCAGTTATTGGGACGGCACGCCGTATCTCGGCCTCGGTGCCGGAGCACACTCGTATGACGGCAGATCGAGGCAATGGAACGTGGCTAACCTCACTCGTTACATCCGCACAATCATAGGCGGCAAGGTGCCCTTCAAGCGAGAGGTGCTCACGCCTACCGAGCAATACAACGAGCGACTGATGCTCGCGCTGCGTACCTGCCGTGGGATAGAGGCTACCGACGAACTGCTGCGCAAGGCACGGCCGTATCTCAACACAGGCAGACTGTACGTTGACAACGGAAGAATCATTGCCTCGATCGAAGGCATAAACATATTGAATACGATCATAACAGATTTAATGCAAGATGATGAATAAGAAAACTAAGTTTCTACTTTGGTTCTGGGGCTTGTTTGCCGCAGGTGTACTGGTTGTGTGCCTGGTGTTCGTTGGTATCGTTCGCGGCTGGGTGGGTTATCTGCCGCCGTTGGACGAGTTGCAGAACCCTAAGAACACCTATGCCTCGGAGATCTTTACCGAAGATATGGTCAGCATGGGTCGCTATTATATCAAGGAGAACCGTGTGGGTGTGCAGTACACCGACCTCAGTCCGTACGTTATCGACGCGCTTATCTCTACCGAGGATGTACGCTTCTACGACCATACGGGTGTGGACTTCAAGGCGCTGTTCCGCGCCGTGCTGAAGTTAGGGCGTGCCGGCGGTGGCTCGACGCTCACACAGCAGTTAGCCAAGCAGATATGGTCACCCAGGGCGAACAGTTTCTTTGAGCGCGCCTTGCAGAAACCTATCGAGTGGGTGATCGCCACCGAACTGGAGCGACTCTACTCCAAGGATGAGATCCTGCTCATGTATCTCAATCAGTTTGATTTTCTCTATAATGCGGTAGGCATACAGTCGGCGTCGTACGTCTATTTCTACACCACTCCGTCAGACCTCAAGATTGAGCAGGCGGCAATGCTCGTAGGTATGCTCAAGAATCCGTCGCTCTACAACCCTATCCGTCACCCGCAGCGCGCACTCAACCGCCGCAACACCGTGCTCTCGCAGATGGTTAAGTACGAGAAGATCACCCGCCAGGAGTACGACTCACTGTCCGCTATGCCCGTGGAGGTCAAGTACCACTCTGTCGATCACAAGCAGGGTATGGCGCCGTATTTCCGTGAGTTCCTCCGACTCACACTTACTGCCAAGGAGCCCCGGCAGAGCAACTACTCCGAGTGGAACCAACTGCAGTACGAGATCGACCGACGTGAGTGGGATAATAACCCTTTGTACGGCTTCTGCCAGAAGAACACCAAACCCGATGGCACGCATTACGACCTCTATCAGGACGGATTGCGTATCTATACCACCATCGACTCGCGTATGCAGCAGTATGCCGAGCAGGCGGTCAGCGAGCACATGCAGGATCTGCAGACGCGCTTCTTCAAGGAGAAGAAGGGCAAATCCTACGCACCCTTCTCCCGCGACCTGAGCCGCGAGGAGATCGACGGAATCATGTCACGCTCGATGCGCCAAACCGACCGCTACCGTGGACTCAAGCGCCAAGGCAAGTCCGAGGCGCAGATCCGCGAGATCTTCAACACACCTGTACCTATGCAGGTCTTCTCGTATAACGGACCGATCGACACCACCATGTCCCCACTCGACTCTATACGCTGGACCAAGCACTTCCTGCGTTGCGGATTTATGTCTATGGATCCGCACTCCGGCCATGTCAAGGCGTATGTGGGCGGACCTAACTTCCGGCAGTTCCAGTACGACATGGTTACGCTCGGTCGACGTCAGGTCGGATCAACCGTCAAACCCTACCTCTATACCCTGGCGATGGACGAAGGTATGTGGCCGTGCGACAAAACCGTCAACGACTCTGTCACCCTCATCGACGGCAACGGTGTGCGCTGGACGCCGCGCGACGAGCATACCAAGAACCAGGGCGACACCGTCACGCTCAACTGGGGACTGCAGCAGTCGTCCAACTGGATTTCTGCCTACCTCATGTCGCTCTATACGCCTAACCAGCTCGTCCGACTCATGCGCTCCTTCGGCATTCAGGGGCAACTCGACCCTGTCGTATCTATCTGCCTCGGTCCGTGCGAGGTCAGTGTCAAGGAGATGGTGGACGCTTATACCACCTACCCCAACCATGGCATTCGTGTCGATCCGCTGTACGTAACCCGCATCGAGGACAAACAGGGCAATATCATCGCTACGTTCCAACCGCAGCAGCGAGAGATCATATCCGAACTGACATCCTACAAGATGATCTATATGCTCCGCAACGTGATGGACCACGGCACGGGTGTGCGTGCGCGCTTCAAGTACGGACTGAAGATGCCGGCAGGTGGCAAGACCGGTACGACGCAGAATAACTCCGATGGTTGGTTCGTGGGCTTCACCCCCTCGCTGGTCAGCGGTTGCTGGGTAGGCGGTGAGGACCGTGCTATCCACTTCGATCGTATGTCCGACGGTCAGGGAGCATCCATGGCACTGCCTATCTGGGCGCTGTATATGCAAAAGGTGCTTGCCGACGAATCGCTGCCCTACTCACCCGACGAGCAGTTCGATGTACCCGCCTCCTTCGATGCCGAAGCAGGCTGCAGGTGATCGGTTCGCAGTAAGATTGCAGGCAAAAGCAAATAAGTCTCGGGTTAACTCGCTTTCAATTTGCTTTTGCCTCGCTCTTGCTCTCGTCTCACACTCTTTTAGAGATAAGCGGAAGTGGCAGATTGCGTTCACCGCAGATGCATGTAGTGCATAGCGGTTAAGTAAGTATTTCCACGGGATCATCACGGGACCATCTCCCGAGAACACCCCAAGCAAAGCATCACAATCAAATCATTTGGTATAGATCCAAGAATGGATCGAATACGAGTCGGAAACGAACCGATAACGGACCGATTATGGTGCACGATTCGGGTGTTATCAGGAGCGATTTGCCACCGATAAGCACTAACAACCAACAAGAACAACTAAGAACGCACAAGTTCGGCAACACAACCATTTGCGATTTCAACCACAAAATTCATATAAATCTTGCGATTACGTACGCATTTTTAGCATTTCCCTTGACTTTGTGTTTTATTTTCATCAATTTGTATCATTGCTGTCCCATTAAAATCTGATAGTGTTCTTTGAAATTATTGTAAATTAGTCGGTTATGAGGAAATTTTCAGTCAACGGATATTTTTCGACAATGTTTTTTGTGTTTAATTCTTTTGAGTGCTTTTACCCGCCAAGGGACGTGTTTGGGAGGTGAAAACTGTCTAAAAGTGCACTTTTAAGGAGTTTTTGGTACCTAAACACGTGAAGAGCGCAGCTCAAAAGCAATCAAAAGGGTTGTTTGGGTTTTTGTTTATTTTTAATGGGACATTACTGAATTTGTATAAATAATATAACCAACTTGACCAACTTGACCAAGTTAACCAAATTCAGCGAAATGATCAAGATAGTCAAGTTGGTCAAGTTGGTCACATGAAATTTTTGGTCTATGGGTCAAAATGCAGGCTGCAACATGCCTGCATGCCTTTTGCTATAAGGGTTGAGACGCAGTTGAAACGTTTGAATACTAAAATCGACGTTTAAAATTGCTCTATGGGTCATTTTGCAGGCTCAAAACTTGGATAATCCCAGTAATTATCGTATCTTTGCGGCATTCAAAAATCCTAAAAATGCCGCTTATGAA
>CALZOG010000054.1 GCA_945827635.1 uncultured Bacteroidales bacterium | reverse complement strand
AGGCGCAATAAACGAAGTGACTTAAACAAAATGGCGTAAACAAAGTGACGGAACAAAGTGATGTAAACAAAGTGACAAACGGGCGTAAATATACGCCCGAAGGGGAAAATGTAAAAAAGGGAAAACGCACGAAGGGGAAAATGCGAGAATGCTCAAAATTTAACGGAAAATGCAATAAAGGAGGGAAGCCTGCCGCAAAGTAACCATCCATTAATTTGCATATTGTAGAGTTGCAAAAAAGTAGTATCTTTGCAGTCGATTACAATTCTCCCGATAACGGAGGCTAAACGGATCGACAATGGTCCGACAATGGCTCGATCGAACAGCACGATTTGGCTATGAACGCGCCCTCACATCCGCGCGAAGCGAGTAAAAGTCATCAATTATCAACAATTAACAACCATTTGCGAGAGGTTATTAATGTCATCAATTATCGACAATTATCAAACAATTGCGTGAGGCTATTAATGTCATCAATTATCGACAATTATCAAACAATTGCGAGAGACTATTTTTACAATTAACAACAATTGAACAGACCAAGGTCCACTAAAAAGGAACTGACAATACTGACAAAACTGACATGGACGGCGGAAAACCGCCTGAAACAGAACACCGCTGCGCTTGCATCGTGGAAGGGTGAGGCGCTTAATGGTATATAACACAATCAAGGCAAGGATTGCTCCCTGCCTTGAAATGTAATCAATATATCCATGTCGGTTACTTCACCTCTTCGAAGTCCACATCCTCGGCATCCTTGCCGCCGTTGTTGGACTGACCGGCATTGCCTGCGTTGAAGTCCTGCCCGGCGTTGTACGTGCCACCTTGTGCACCACCTTGTGCGCCTTGCTGAGCCTGCTGCTGTGCAGCGTACATCTCAGCACTGGCAGCCTGGAAAGCAGTCATCAGGGTATTGCCTGCAGCCTCGCATGCGTCAGCATCTTTCTTCTCGTAAGCAGCCTTGAGGTCAGCCAGAGCTTTCTCGATAGGTGCTTTCTTGTCGGCAGGAATCTTGTCGCCGAACTCTGCGAGTTGCTTCTCGGTCTGGAAGATCGTTGCATCGGCTTTGTTGAGTTTGTCAACCTGCTCTTTGGCTTTCTTGTCAGCCTCTGCGTTAGCCTCAGCCTCGGCTTTCATACGCTTGATCTCGTCCTCGCTCAAGCCGCTGGAAGCCTCGATACGGATCTTCTGCTCCTTGCCTGTAGCTTTATCCTTGGCGCTGACGTTCAAGATACCGTTGGCGTCGATATCGAAGGTCACCTCAATCTGCGGTTCGCCACGACGTGCCGGCATGATACCGTCGAGGTGGAAGATACCGATCTGCTTATTCTGTGCCGCCATCGGGCGCTCGCCTTGCAGAACCTTGATCTCTACAGAAGGTTGGTTGTCAACCGCGGTGGTGAAGGTCTCGGTCTTCTTGGTCGGGATAGTGGTGTTAGCCTCGATCATCTTGGTCATGACACCGCCCATGGTCTCTATACCGAGTGACAGCGGAGTAACATCGAGCAGCAGCACATCCTTGACATCACCGGTGAGTACACCACCCTGGATGGCAGCACCTATGGCTACTACCTCATCGGGGTTAACGCCCTTGGACGGCGCTTTGCCGAAGAACTTCTGCACAGCCTCCTGGATAGCCGGGATACGTGTTGAGCCACCTACGAGGATGATCTCGTCGATATCGCTTGTGCTCAAGCCTGCGTTCTGCAGAGCCGTACGGCACGGAGCGATAGTACGCTGGATGAGGTCGTCAATCAGCTGCTCGAACTTGGCACGTGTCAAGGTCTTAACCAGGTGTGCAGGCACGCCGTTAACCGGCATGATGTACGGCAGGTTGATCTCGGTGGTCGTGGTGTTCGACAGTTCGATCTTGGCTTTCTCGGCAGCCTCTTTGAGTCGTTGCATAGCCATCGGGTCTTTCGAGAGGTCGGCACCGCCGTTCTCGTTCTTGAACTCCTGAACGAGCCAATCGATGATACGGTGGTCGAAGTCGTCACCGCCGAGGTGCGTATCGCCGTCGGTAGCTTTTACCTCAAATACGCCGTCGCCGAGCTCCAGAACGGATACATCGTGTGTACCGCCACCGCAGTCGAACACAACGATCTTCATATCCTTGTTCGACTTGTCCAGGCCGTAAGCCAAGGCGGCTGCTGTCGGCTCGTTCACGATACGGCGAACGGTCAGACCGGCAATCTCACCGGCTTCCTTAGTAGCCTGGCGCTGGCTGTCGTTGAAGTAGGCAGGTACGGTGATAACGGCTTCCGTTACTTCCTGACCAAGATAATCCTCAGCGGTCTTCTTCATCTTCTGAAGGATGATAGCCGAGATCTCTTGCGGGGTGTACAGACGTCCGTCGATATCCACACGCGGCGTGTTGTTGTCGCCCTTGACTACCTTATATGGTACACGTGCGATCTCGCCCGACAGGCTGTCATAGGTCTCGCCCATGAAACGCTTGATTGAATATACTGTTTTCGTCGGGTTTGTGATAGCCTGACGCTTGGCAGGGTCACCCACCTTACGCTCGCCACCATCTACAAAGCCGATCACCGAAGGAGTTGTGCGCTTGCCTTCGCTGTTAGCAATAACAATAGGCTCATTGCCTTCCATAACTGCGACGCAGGAGTTTGTTGTTCCCAGGTCGATTCCAATAATCTTACTCATATTCTTAGGTTTTTAAATTTCGTTGTTTTTTAATCGACCAAGCTTGGTCGAGTGTTTGTTGGTCTGCTCACCTATTGAACAGCACTCACACAATTATGTGCAAATGGTGTGCCAAACCCTGAAGCAGGCTGTCTGACTGCCATTTGCTGCCAAAATATCTGCCAAACGTCTGTATTTGCCCGAGTACGGTCTGCCAAATTGTCAGTACATTGAGCATTTCAGTCCTACAAGCCCTATTCGACACGGATAGATATACGACAATCATCCGATATTCCATCGATAATCCCCCGATGGAACAGCACGTTTTTGTACAAAAACTCGTTAGTAAGGCACTATTGGTAGAAGAGAGCGACTACCTTAGTTTGGATTGAAGGATGGGCAACAGTTCGTTGTTCATCGTTGTTTCGCGGTTGAGCCAGAGTTGCCAGAACTGCTCGCGGAGCGGGTCGGTGGTATCATAGAGGTTGGTGAGCGAGTCGCGCACTGCCCAATGGCGGCGCAAGGTGGCGGTGTAGTCGGCATAACAGGCCTGATAGGTGTGCATCTCGTGCAGATTCGTTCTGTCAAAACTGTCGCAGCGGCTGACAATCGTCAGCAGATCGGCACGTTCGTTGGCGAGGCAGGCGTCCAGTTGCGCAAGCATAGCTTCATAACGCTGCTGCTCAGCGTAGCGTTCGTGCCACGAGCGGTAGGACAGCACCACAGCCGCGATGAGCAGCAGAGTGGAAAGGATAACGGGCAGCAGTTGCACAGCTCGTGTGCGGCGGTTGAGCGCCCTGCGTACGGCGGCTACGGTAGGATAAGTGCCCCGGCGGCAATTACGCGCTATGCGAAGGTAACGCTTGGGCAGCAATAGCGGCAGCAGTTTGCCTACGGCCTCAATATCCCTGCGCGGATCGTTGGGAACAGGCGAGACAGTGGCATCGGTAGCCGACAAGCCGAAGTCAATAAGCTTGACATTGGTGCCATTGCGGGTGATAAGAATATTGTCGGGTTTGAGGTCGTGATGCACCAGTTGCAAGCCGTGCAGGTACTCGAGCGCATCAAGCAGTTGGATGAAAATCCGCTCACGAACAGCGTTCGATTGCTTTACAGACATCCATTCGCCCAGCGTTACACCATCTATCCACTCCTGCACGATGCACCGCCCTACTCCGTCAACCTGCTCAAGGCTATAGGTAGCCGCTATGTTCGGATGAACGAATTGTACACCCAGTTGGAACTCCTGCTCCTGCTGAATACGATAGTCAGTCAGCGATGCCACATCCGGCGATAGAGTCTTTAGCAGAAAGCGCCTACCGTAACGCGTGGCAGTATAAATCAGCGTGTGGCTATGGTGCTGCACAAGCGTAACGTCACGCCACTCGGACGAGAATTCTGCCGGAACGATGAACGATGAGGAGCTTTCCACGGATTACATTCACATTTTTCTAACGGATGCTAATCCGTTGCGCGAACCGGCTACATAGGATGTGGGAGGATTGTTGCCGCGAACAAGATTATCGATGTACATCGGCTTATTCAGCAGGAAACAAGCAGCATTGAACGTGTCGCCTGCATGCAGTTTGGCGTTGGTGGCTTCCAGCACCGTGAAGTGCGCGTCGCCCTCGTAACGAAAAACGCAACGGCGATTGGGTAGCCAAGTCACCTCTACCCGATCGCCTTGTTGCAGATCGCCGATATGTATGCCATCGCCATTGAACGAAGCACTCTCCACCTCTGTGCGCGTGGCAAGAGAGGCGACATAATCCTCCCAATCGGTATAACCAAGAAACTGCGCCATGATGCAGAGCGTGGTGCGTCGCGGACGACCAATACCACCTATATACCCCCACAGACGCTTGAGCGTAGTGGGAGAGACATGTTCGTGCAGGCGCAACCAGATAGCGCCGGACAAGAACTCAAAGTCGTACGGAGTGCGTATCTTGCGCTTGGTGGCGTCTTCGATGTCAAGGCACAGGGTGGCTATCTCGGGTGCTGATTTAGTCATGAACGATACAAATCGGCAGAATACTCCTGAAAGTGTGTTACTTTTTCTCGGCGAGGTGGCATTGCCACTTCCAAGCAGAAGCAAGGATGTCGCGCGTAGGTGTTTCGGCACGCCAGCCAAGAACCTCGTTGGCTTTCTTTGGGTTAGCCCAAACCTGCTCGATATCTCCCTCACGACGTCCGACGATCTGATACGGCAGGTTGACACCCGTGACATCGATAAACGTGCGCACGATCTCCAGCACACTCAGTCCGCGTCCCGTACCGAGGTTGAAGACCTCTACCTGCTCGTCCGCCTTGCCTTCGAGCATGCGCTCAACGGCTTTGACATGCGCCTTGGCGAGGTCAACGACATAGATATAGTCGCGTATGCAACTGCCGTCAGGCGTGTTGTAGTCGTCGCCAAAGACCTTCAGTTCCTTGCGCAGTCCTGCGGCAGTCTGTGTAACGAACGGCAGCAGGTTCTGCGGCACGCCGTTAGGCAGTTCGCCGATGAGTGCCGACGGATGGGCACCGATAGGATTGAAATAACGCAGCAATATAGCGTGCAGGTTGCTGTCAGCATGCGCCTCGTCGCGGATGATCTCCTCGTTGATCTGCTTGGTGTTGCCATACGGCGAGAGCGCCTTCTGTATAGGAGCATCTTCGCCCACAGGCAGGTGCTCGTCGTCAGGCTGACCATAAACGGTGCACGACGAACTGAAGACTATATTACGCACATCATGCTGCTTCATTATTTCCAACAGGGTAATCAGCGAGCCTATATTGTTGCGGTAGTACATCAGCGGTTTCTCGACACTCTCGCCTACCGCCTTGCTGGCGGCAAAGTGAATGACCGCCTTGATGTCAGGATAGGTGCAGAAAATCTTATCCATGGCGTTGTAGTCGTTGCAATCCACATTGGCAAACTGCGGGCGCTTGCCGACAATCGCCTCAATACCATCCAGCACATCCACACTGGAGTTGCTCAGGTTATCCACCACCGTGACATCGTAACCCTGCTGCATGAGCTCGACCGTTGTATGCGAGCCTATATATCCGGTACCACCGGTTACAAGTATTCTACTCATAATTTTTCTGTTTAGTCAAAAGACCGTGCTTCGCACTCAAAGACAAAAGAAAAAAGACAAAAGCCTATACTATGTCGTATCGCCGAAGGTGATCAATCTTTTCGTTGAGCGTAAGCGGTCTATAATCTTTTAGTGAAACGGTCTATTAAAATAACGGGCTGGGATACACACCTTCGTTGACGAGTGCCCGGATCTTGTCAACCACCATCTGCCGGTCGTCGGCATACGTTACGCCGAACCACTTGGCGGGCGTATCCAGCACCTCGCAGGTAGCCTTGCCTGCCTTGATAAGGTCGTTAACCAGCGTCGGGATATAGAACTCCTTCTTCAGTTCCTGTCCATACTGCTGTACAAACTCACGGAAAGCCTGCTCGGAGTAGTCGAAATACTCGGGTGTGAATCCCCACATGTTCATCGAAACGGGCGTATGCTCGTCGAGCGGGAAGTCCTTGCCATCCTCGGTAAAGACGATCTGCCCGTTCTTGCGCTCGATGTTCGTGCGCTCCACTACATCGGTCAGGCAACGGTTGGCATCGGTAGCACATACGCCACGGCTAACCGATCCGTGCTCGCTCAGGGTGTTGCATACGCGATAGCCGACCATGCAATACTTGTTCTGCTTGCCTTCTACGCCCATGAGGAACTTGGCAAGCACCTCAAAACTCTCCTTGCCATAGAAGTCGTCGGCATTGATGACAGCAAACGGCTCGCTAATCACCTCCTTGCCCATCAGCACGGCGTGATTGGTGCCCCAGGGTTTGGTGCGCTCGGGATTGTAGGTGCAACCGGCAGGCACTTTGTCGAGGCTCTGGAAGCATACTTCGCAGGGCACTTTGTCGGCATATTTGGCAATAACAACGCGGCGGAAATCCTCCTCAAAATCCTTGCGGATGACAAAAACGATCTTTCCGAATCCGGCACGTAGTGCATCAAACACGGAGTAGTCCATGATGGTTTCGCCATTCGGTCCGAGACCGTCAAGTTGCTTCAGTCCTCCATAGCGGCTGCCCATTCCTGCAGCCAAGATAAATAATGTTGGTTTCATATCTACAGTATTTATTCTCCGCCAAATCAGGCGGACACGTTAATTATATATTGAAAAAATGATTATTCGGATGTATCAATCTCAATCTTTCCGGCTTTGCCCTTCTTATGCTTGAGCCACAAGCCATACACCTCGCTGCAGTTGCCTGCCGTGATGAACGACTTGATGTGGTTATTCTTGATGAACGCCATGAGTTTGGCGAACTCGTCCTGCGTAAGCAGGGACTGAATCTCAATCTTCTTCGTACCGTCAAAACCGCCTCGTACCTCATATAGCGTACATCCGCGCACGAGGTCGTTGACTATATATTCGCGGATACGTTCGTACTCGCTGCTGACTATACATACACGTTTGCGCTTGGAGATCGAGGCTGTGAAGTAGTCGATCACCAGACCGTTGATCCACGTACCGATAAGTCCGATAACGACCATTCGGAAATCGTTGATCAGAAACGCCGAGCAGCAGATGAGTGCTCCGCCAATGGTGACGGACGCACCTATATCGAAATGCAGGTACTTGTTGATGATCTTTGCCAATATATCCAATCCGCCCGTTGAGGCGTTGATATTAAACTCTATAGCCTGGCACATCGACAGCAGTAACACGAAGCACACGAGGTCGAACCACACATCGCCCAAGCCCAAGCCTGCGGACATGACGGTGTCCTTAATCTGCTCAAGCACCTCCCCTGCCCTGCTGAGCAGATACGGGTTACCATGTGCGTCCAGTACGGTCTCGCCGGCTTGCAGTCGGGCAAGAACATCGGGATTGTCAATCACGCGGTGGGTGAAGTTGGTATATGGATAGATGCGATCCCAGACCTGGGTAAGAGGACCAAGGATCATGGCAGTATAGACAGTCTTCGCTCCGAACTCGTTGCCGATAAGCAGGAACGCCAACAAGAGCAGGCAAGCATTGACACCCATCACCAGATACGAGAACGTATCGGCATCACCACCGATGATCGTATTGATAACGATACTGAGTCCGGAGATCGTACCGATGATCAGGTGCGAGGGCATCAGGAAATAATAGACCGCAGCAGCACCTATACCCATGCCGAGTGTCATGACGATAAGTTCGCGCCAGAACTTCTTCGTGCCCAGCGCGTGCACGAAGGATTGCCCTTGCTCCAACCAGTATTGTTTGGTAAAGTGTTCGTTCATGGTTATATTCGTTGTTTTGCTTATGAATTGGCAATAACAAATTTAGCGGTACGTCGTGTGAGTTGGCTCAGCAGGATTGTTCGTCCCTGTCTCTCTTTCTCAATCAGTTCGGGCGTTGTGCCGCGGATAGTGAGTAAGGACAGGTGCTCGTTGTAGGTAACTGCAAACCGTTCGCTGAGCAGTTGCAGTGCTTTGGGCAGGCTGCGCGAGTTATCGACACACACGGAAACAGTGACTGCCGACGACTGAATGAGCGACACTTTCAACCGGCACCGGCTGATGACATCGAAGATCCGGGTGAGACTATCCTCAAGCACAAATGAGAAATCCTTGGCGCGCATAGTTACCAGCACCTGCTCCTTGCGCCAAATATACACGGGCACGTTAACGGGTTCGGTAGGTGCCTCCTTGATGATAGTGCCGGGCTGGTCGGGATGCATGAACGGGCGCACATACAAAGGTATATGCTTGTTCTCGAGCGGCCGGATAGTCTTGGGGTGAATAACCTGCGCGCCTGAATATGCGAGTTCGACTGCCTCGAAGTAGTTGAGTTCGGGTATAAGTACCGTATTCTGTTCGATACGCGGATCGGCATTGAGTATGCCGGGCACGTCCTTCCAGATCGTCACACTCTCAGCGTTCAGGAAGTTGGCAATGAGTGCCGCAGTATAGTCCGATCCTTCGCGTCCGAGCGTGGTGCGATGACCGGAATCTGTTCCGCCGATGAATCCCTGCGCCACAATCACGCGTGGTCGGTACGGGTCGTGCCAGGCGCGTTGCATCTTCTGTTCCGAAGCCTGCATATTCACAACCGCCTCGCGGAACGAGCCGTCGGTAATCAGCAGTTCGGGCATGTTCCACAGTTGAGCCTGTACGCCCTGCTGATTGAGGTAGGCGGCAACAATCGATGTGGACATCAGTTCGCCTACGGAAACGATCGTGTCGTACAAGTCGTCGTACCCTGCATCTTTGGCATTACGATGCGCCATGACAGCACCAAGCGCATCATCGGCTACAACATCCTTCACCTTGACACCCAGATCGGCAGCAATCTGCTCGTGGTATGCCAGCAGTTCTTTCCACAGGCGGTCCACACCCTGTTTGTCGCCCTGACCTATCGTATCAACAATACGCTCAAGGGCATTGGTTGTCTTGCCCATAGCGGATACGACAACAACGAGGTCACCGGTTGTCTGACGAACAATCGACAGAAGGTTTTTCACGCCCTCGGCATCCTTGACGGACGCACCACCGAACTTATATACTTTCATAGTAGTCGAAAGAACGTTCTGTTAAATATTCGCCATTTGTATGGCAGTCACAGCTCCCTCGATGCCTTTGTTCCCCAGTCTGCCGCCGGCTCGGTCAAGTGCCTGTTGCTTATCAAGTGTAGTCAGGACAGAGAAGATAACCGGGCACCGGCCTTCAGCATTCAGCAGAGTCACTCCCTGTGTAACGGATTGACACACATAGTCGAAATGCGGCGTATCGCCCTGAATGACGCAACCGATAACAATGATAGCATGCGGATTTTCGCGATTCATCATCACACGTGCCGCATACGTCAGTTCGACTGTGCCGGGCACATGGGTGAGCGAGATATTATCCTCATCCACTCCATGCTTGATCAGGGTTTGCCGTGCGCCATCCGCCATAGGATAGGTGATCTCGCTGTTCCAATCGGCTACAATAATTGCGTAGCGCTGATGTTTGAGCACATCAGCGCCAGGCAATACTGTGGGGTCATATTTGCTAAGATCGGTAGTCATTACTCAGCCAAAGCAATAAACTTGTCGATATCCTGTGCCTCAGCGGAAGAGGGATAATTGGCTTTGATAGCCTCGAAAGCTTTCTTAGCGGAAGCCTTCTTGCCCAATTCCAGATAAGCGAGACCGGCTTTCTTCAGGCTCATGGGAGCGATGATCTCGTTACCGCTCTTGGCAGCAGCCTCAAAAGCCGAAACAGCCTTGTTGTAGTCCTCAAGCTGTACGTAAGCGTCGCCTAACAGTTGTGCAGCAGCCGGAGCAATATTCACATCATCAGCCTCGAACTTCTTGAGGAACGCTGCAGCCTGCTCGTAGTCGCCCTGCTGGTAGTAGCATATTCCTGCATAGAGCGCAGCAAGTTTGCCTTCCTGGAAATAGCCGTACTTGTTGGCTATAGCCTCAAAGCCCATGCAATCAGCATCGTCGCCGTTCAGAGCTTTTTCGAAGTCACCCTGGCCGAAATAAACGACAGCCTTGGCATTCTCGTTGCTTGCCTCAAGGTGTTTGGGCTTGATCACATACGTGTTCAGCAGCATCCAGGCCAATACAACCAGCACTACGCCAAACACTGTCCACTCAATAGCGTTTTGGTTTTTCTCAATCCACATTCCTGCTGTGGAAAGCGTTTCTTGTACATTTTCGAGGTTCTGATCCTCTTTTGTAAAATCTTTTTTTGCCATAATATGTTATATAATTTTATATTCTTTCGTCAGAAAATCTGCATGCTACAGACGTTCACACGCAAACCGCCTACAAAGTTACGAAAAATTTTGCACATTTGCAAGATTTCTGCAACTTTTTTTTCAAAATTGTGCATTATTCGTTTTCCTTTTGTGCTCGATCTTCCAAAGTATGCATAACCAGGTCGATGATGAACTGGCATGTTTTGGGTTCGGAATTACGCCTCTGGCTCTCGAGCATAGCCTCTCTGGCTTCGGTATCTGTAGCCAGACGGATAGCCGCCTCGACCTGCTCAACCGGTTTGGCTGCATAGAACGACATGTTCCGCTCATGGCAGAACTCGGCATTCTCCGACTCAATGCCCGGTATAGGTGCCGTGTGCACAAGCGGGATATTTTTGATGATTGTTTCGGTCGTGGTTATACCTCCCGGCTTGGACAGCACAACATCGCAGGCGTCCATAAGCAAGGATACCTTGTCGGTATAACCTACGGGCACTACTCTGCCCTCCTTGGCGAAATCGCGTTGTACAGTATGCAGGTTACGTTCGTTACGTCCGCACACGCAGATAACGCGGTCGTTCTTGCCTATACGGCTGATAAACTCGCGCACCAATTGCGACATATTGCCGAAGCCCATACTGCCGGACATAACCAGATACCAGTTACCCTCGTTCGCCTTGAGTTGGAAACCTAACTGTTCAGCCACCTGCTTGCGTGCCTCAGGCTTGGGTTGGCGGGTGGTGAACTGGTCAACATCCACGGGGATACCGATGGGGACAATATGGTCGAACTTGAATCCTTGGCGCGTATATACGGGAATCAGATCCTCGTGCGGAATAATATAATAGTCCAGATCGGTGTCATTCAGGAAGGCGTGCAGAGTATAATCAGTCATCACAAAGAATGTGGGAATCCTGAGTTTGCCTTCACGCTTGACTGCCGTCAGACACTCTGCTGCAAACAGATGGAAGGACACAACAGCATCGTAGCCACCCTTTTCGAGATAACGGTACAGGTGACGCCAATAGATCTTGTTGACCAGATAGACGGGCGAACGGCGTCCCTGATTGAGATGCTCCGACACCCATACTGCCAACGCATAAATCTTCGAGAAAATGTTATGTCCCTCGGTACTCTTGACGTAAGTCTTCGATACCTTCTTCGATGCGCGCGGACTGGCAATATCCAGTACGTCCTTCATCTCGGCGTCGATGCCTCGCTGCAACATAGCATTCAGTATGGCTTTGCCACTTGAGTTATGTCCTTCACCTGTACTGGCGGATAAGATCAGTATTTTCATTTCTTGTCGTAATATTGTTCGCGTGAATATAATATGGCTTCCGCTTGGCGAAGCGGGTTACGTTTCTTCTGTCCGGGCGCAAACACAAACACTTCAGCCGTGACCACACGCGCATGAACAGGATCGAGCCACGTATGGCTGACGTACGGGCCACCCATAGCCTCGCCACCTTTCATCTTCCATAGTCCGCGCACCTCGGCAGTATAGGTACTGTCGATATTGAGCGTGCGCATCTCGGGCGGAAAGACTTTGTATTCAGTACCCATATACGACCCTTTGACGCTGGCAGAGATAAGCGGCGCCAGCACCTCGTCACGTTTGGCGTTGAGATACGGTAGAGTAAACGTTCCCTCGTCGGTATAAGGATAACTGTACACCACCAGGTCACGGCGCAACGGACCTTTGTTGTTGCAAGCCCATAGAACATGCGTGTTAGCCGTAAGCCCGAACGTGGACGTCGCCTCCAGCGTCGTATCCATGAGCAGCATATAGTCGTTCGGCACGAGCATGTCGCAGGCAAAACGGCTGTTGAGCAAGGCACGTATATTCTTCTCGGTTGACGCGCGGTAGAAACGCAGCTGGCGGGTCATCTCCTGACTGACAAACCAGTCACGCACCTGCACGCCGTGCTCCAGCCAATAGCTAAGAAAAGCATCGGCAGAAGGCGCCTGGATGCTATACACAGCCTGTGGCGTGGACCACACCTCGCGCTGAGGTTTGACTTTCACTTGGGTGTAACGAGTGCCGTCGATATCCACTCTTAGGATGTTCCGCGTAGGCTTGAGCATGTTGTCAAACAACGCCGGAGTGACGTGCATCAGTTTGAAGTACGCCTCTTTCTGTGGCATACAGGGCATATCTGCGCCCATCACAACACGAACGGCATCGTACAGCGTTGTCACATCTTCCGCATAACTGCTGCCTTCGTTCGGTTGCAACTGAGCCTGACTGATTTGCTCCAACTGCTCCGCTGTTAGCGTGGCATTGGGAATAACCACCAGACACTCATAGATCGAACCTGTAGCAGAAGTGAGCGTACGACCGCCCTGCTTGCCGCAACCGGCGAACAGCACAAGCGCTATCAGGCAATATATATAACTCCGTTTCATACTGTTAATCTTCAAATTTCCACCGGGAGGACCGGATGGTTCGCAACATGGTTGAATCTCCGTCAGCCTGTTCAGCCACGATCAGATAACAAGCAGACACCGAATCGCCCTCGATTATCCGTAACGCTTCTTCGCTGCCCAGCACCATACAGGCGGTAGCCAACGCGTCGGCACGCATGCAACTGTTGCTGCATACCGTGGCAGACAGCAGACTGTGCTGCACCGGATAGCCCGTGCGCGGGTCGATAGTATGCGAACGTTTCTGCTCGCCGTCGTAATAGAAATTCCGGTAGTTGCCGGAGGTTGCCATAGCAATATCCGTGGACTGCACAACAGCCTCGACTTCGTTCCGCTCGCCGGACACATCATCTATCGGGCGAGTGATACCTATACGCCACGGCGATCCTTGGGCATTATGGCCTTTAGCTACAATCTCGCCGCCTATATCCACCAGATAATTCTCGCACCCGTTGCGCACCAGCAGATCGGCAATCATGTCACAACTCTGCCCCTTGGCTATAGCACCGGCATCCACCTGAACCATAGAATCGGACTTGAGCAGATATGCGGATTTTCCGTCTGCCGATGGGTGCAGGCTGATACGTTCCATGCCTACATGAGCCATCAGTTCGTCCACCTGCTGCGGTTCGACATGATCGCGGTTCTTCAGTCCGAATCCCCACAGGTTGACCAAGGGTGCAACCGTTATGTCGAACGCTCCGCCGGACAAACGATGTACATCCTCCGCCGTGCGGTACATCTGTACAAAATTGGCATCCGCCACACTATCCGTACCGCTATTGATCCGGCTGATAGTAGATGCAGGATTGAACATACTCATCGAGACGTCGAAATCCGCGAATGCAGCGCGGATAGAGTCATGCAGGTCGTTCGTGCATTCGTACTGAATAGCATAATACGTGCCGAACACGCGCCCTTGGTTAGTATGATACGTCGCCTTGGGCTGGTCGGGAACGAGTAACAGCACAGCTATAATCACCATGCCGGTTACTGAAGATATGATCAATTCTTTACGAGTGGGAGACCACATAAGCAGTCAGGATTAGAACCAAACGCCCAGACCGATGCAGCCGTTCAGCTTCTGCAGATACAGCTTGTCGTCACCGGCTTCCCAGACGAAGATATTGGTTTTGTTAATCTTGTCGGTATTGATTGAACCCATCGCAAACAGGTTGAGCGAACATGCGTCAAACTCCCACTCTTTATCCAAACGGGCTGAGATGTTCGTTACAGCACATTTCTCGTTGCCATACACATCACTTGCCCACGGCGACACACCTATAGCCAGACTAAGCGTCATCTCGAACGGAAGCGGTTGGTCGTACTTGGCCTCGATATAGGTTGAGAACGCGCGTTTGTAGGTGCCGTCGTCCTTTTTGGTGTCTTCTACAAGGTCGTCACCTGCAACCATCGTGTTCCAGGTCACGGTCAAGGGGAACTCGCACTTGTTGCGGAAGTCGTAACCTACGGTCACCTCTGTCTGGCTCGTGCCTGCTGAACCTTCAACCGGATCAAACTTGCCCCAGTTGAAGAACGGGCTGCCACCAAAATAGTAGTAATGCGTAGCGCCGAGCATCAGACCACCCACGTTGAAGTTGATCATGACATCCATCTCGGGCACAAAATATGTATTCGGATTATATCCATCCATCTCGGCCAGACCTTTCACAAACTTCCAGTCTGAAGCACCAATACTACCCCACACGCCTACGCGCAACGAAGTCAGATCGCCGTCGTAGCCGATCTCCAAATCAGGCTGAAAACTCAAACCGCCGTTATATTGACCGCGCCATAAATACGCGGATACAACCTCGGCACCTGCATCGTAAGCAAATTCCACAGCTTGAAGTTCAGGTGCTACAAACATGGCAAGCAACGCCATAAGCAATGTAAATTTTTTCATTCTTTTGCTTGAAATAGTTATTTTTGTTTTACTTTATGTTTTACTCAAATTCGGCCACTTTTACCGAGGTTTTGTCGGGGTTTTACCAAACCATTACCGAGCCATTATCGGGAGTGATCGCAGTTTGTCTAATCAAATGTCACTCCTGTCACTATGTTCCATAGCGGCTGCATACTGCTGGGATTGAACATCAGCACACCTCCTATATCCACCGAGTAACCTTTCGCTATCTGCCAGGACTTGCTCAGCCCGACAGATAGATTGACCACGGCAAACTCCTTTTCGTACCCTGTGTACATACTCCGCCACGGTGTCAAACCGATCACGCCTGACAAGGTTATGTCGTACGGCAGCGGTTGGTCGTAACGCGCCTCGATATACGTTGAGTAAGCACGTTTGAGTTCACCGTTTTGCATATAGCCGTCGCGCCCGAACGTGCGCGTACACCACATCAGGCGTAGCGGTACGTTGTCCGATATGCGATAGGATATACGCCACTCGGTGGTTACACCGCCGCCTCCGGGGGCATAATTATTCCAATCAAAATATCGCGACGTTCGCCCGTCGGTATAATGATCGAAATAATACATGTGAATAAACAGCACCGACAACCCGCGCCAGCGATAGCCAAGGGATATATCTACCTCCGGATTCAAGCCTGTCACAGCTGTTCCGGCTGCATCTTTTTTTCCCCACTTCCAATCGGTTGCACCTACGTTCCACCACATATTGGCAAAAAAACCGTAGTAACTGATTTCTGCCTCCGCCACCAGACTCAATCCACCGACATACAGGCCGCGCCACACATAATTGGCATCTATTTCGGCTCGCGCGTACCAGTTAAAATCCTGTGCCTGGCTATGAAGAGAAAACAAAGAGAGCATTACTCCTGCCAAAACGGAAAGAGTAAGCCCTCGATGTACGTATCCCCCATAATGACGTGAGGATATCATCTCTGCGTCTTAGAGGTTGTTCTTGGCCTCCCATGCTACGCGCAGGGCTACCTCAAGAATGCGGGTGTCACCCAGCATAACAATGCCTCCGTCAGGGCCCGGCTCGATATGATAGCCGGCAT
>CALZOG010000053.1 GCA_945827635.1 uncultured Bacteroidales bacterium | reverse complement strand
CAATCACAAGAATTGGTTTCGGGGACAAGGGCTGTTTTGCGACTTCTTCTAACCATCCTATTGCATCAAATTTACACAAGTAACGACAATCTATTGTATAGACTGGTCTACCGAGTTCTTTCCTCAATGGACGATAAAGTGGAGTATAATCTATTTTGAGTAAATCCACCAATTATCTATTTTGATTCATTGTTCGCTGCTTCCATAACTTACATAGAATACATTTCTCATTGCCAACACAGCGATATTTGTAACCTGTACTATACAACACTATTGGACAAAACTTTTGGGGATTATCTACGCATAATTCATTAAAGTGATGCTTTATAGATTTCCCATCAATTTTATGAAAGAGCAGGATTCCATAAGGACAATATTCACAATCAAGTTTTGAGCACATCATAGGTGCCAATGAAAATGTCACATCGAATTGTTCGGGGTAGCCTTCTGTAATGCCACTATCTGGAGCATTAAATTTTTCTCGCAAATGTTTGTTTAGGCACCATGATTTTGGTCTTCTTTCACTTTCTGTATTCGCGAATAAACATTCTGTAAAGTTGTTGTTATTATTCCACACATCTCCCGGAAGTTCTAATTGAGTAAAACAATCTTCTATGTTATAAGTAAGAATGCTATCTAGTGCGTTACGCAGTTCCTTATTATATTCTGGTGATTTAAGATAGTCTCGTAAAGAGCACCACAAACGTTTCGCATAATATTTTTGCTTATTACAGAAAACTTTATAATCGTTATCTACATCTGCTGTGTCGTTGCTCAAATACTTTTGGACTTTTACACGTTGCTTCTCTGCTTCTCCGTTAAGTGTATTTAAATAGTCTTTTAATTCTTCATTTTGCTTCCTTTGCTTACACTCATAGGTTAATAGATAAAGGGCAAAAGCTAGTCGGTATATAATCTCATCCTTATTCTCTTTATATCTGTCTGCCACTTTTTTTAGGAAGTCCACAAGATTTTTGTTGCTGACGTGCTCTAAAATATATAATGTTGTATATATCGACTTGTAGTCAGTGCTTACAAAGCGAGACTGAAAATACTCATCACCCTTTGACGTTTTTGCATAGAACTTAATTGATTTTCCAGCCGTTTGAACGTGCGCTGTAGCATTGCTATCTTCAGGGCACACGAAAGTTGATGTTCCATTAGTGATATAGTCATTCACAATGTGAGAAAATATCCTTCCACCCAAACTCCATATTCTCTCATATGGCATTTGGCGATCCATTACATACAACAAATAATGCACAAGCAACTTCTTTTCACCACTTAGGTTACAACAATCATAGTCAATTGTTGAATAATTGTCAATAGACGACCAGCGAGCCTCATCCAGAAAGGCAGTAATCTTAAATATATCTATAATATTCGCCATAAGATGATATTTCTTTTTGGGGTTACCTACTCATTTATTCTTTGGGGTTACTCCATTTATTAGCTTTTCTTTTCACACGTAATAGCAGATAGCACAGTTTGCCCGACCTTGCGTTCGAGGCCTTGTCTGGTGGTGGGGATACCCGTTTTGCGGGCAATTTTGTTTTTCAGACCACTGATACCAACGGCACGCTTAAGCGAAAATGTTAGTCCTTTCATGCTATAAATTCATTTCCGACCGCAAAGATACAACTTTTTTTTCAATTTTCCATGGTCCATTTTGGTCCTTTTTCATTTTGCATTTGCAAATCACAACTATTTTTCGTATCTTTGCAGTGTTTTTCAGTCCGTTACGTTCAAACAGGCACATACAGAAAAAGCGGACAACTGTTTGTTATCCGGTAAACGAGGTTGTAGGAGACCCTTACTATCAGATAAGCAACACAGTTGTCCGCGTTGTATATTTCACGCGTACACGTACAATTAAAGTACACGAGAAATACACACACAGACATCTGCCTTTTCTTGTTTCTGAATAGTAACACAAAACTTCCTACATTTCGTTTACTCAGACAAACAAGCGTTAGCAAACGCTATATTTCAATATGTCATATCTATCCCCTGCAAGCGAACTCGCCGGGGCAATCGATTTTACGCTACAAAGTTACAACTTTTTTTTCAAATATGCAAATTTTCGGTGTAGATTTTTGCCGAGAAGAATAAAAAAGTTGAAAATTTATGCAAAAGGCCTGATTTAACTTTGATAACCCTCCGACATTCCCTCGATATTCCCTCGATATTCCCTCGATCGAACGGAACGTTTTTTGAAATCATCCTATCCGAATGCCAACCTTTCAATTTTCAATTTTCAACTTTCACCTTACCCATCCCGCTCCGTTTTCGGATGCATATCGAACCCTTACCAAATGATAACCGCAACATAACCATATGATACCCGTAAGATAACAGGCTCATTTCTCACATTTTAACCTTATACTATATAATACTATGTATTATATACTTTTTGCGTAAAATTTCCTTAAATAGCAGTAAGATCCGTGATCGGCGTAGCGGCTACAAGATGTGCGCGCACCTCCTCTATATCAACGTACTGCATGCGTCTGCCCATAGAGGACGGATAAAGGGCAAAGAACGGATCGGTAGAAAAGTACCAGTTGACAGTCCTGACCTGCGGATCCATGGTCAGCCGCCTGTGCATGGTACGAACACGCTCAACGATACGCGGCACAACCTTGATACAATACTTGCCATCCGCCATCTGCATGATAGCAAACACCCGCGGACGAGGTTGGCTGCCTAACAGTTGCAAACGTTCCTCGTGCGACGAGCGGTGGCTGACAGTGATATGCCTGCCGTACTGATGGTTGATATCCTCCATCATCTGCCGGAACAATGGTCCGTGCGTCGAACCGTCCTTCAACTGATTGACAGCAATATAGTAGTGAATCATCTCGTGAATAAGCGTATCCTGCAGTTCGGCTTCCGAATAATCAAACCGCCGGCTTATACGCAGCGCAAAATCCGAAAAACGCTTTCCGCCAAACAGCCCTACCCGCCGCTTGTAGGTCAACATTCCCATGTACGTGCGCGCGTTTGTTAAATGAATAGGCGGGACAGTCAATGTCCCGCCAAACATCATACGATTGTACAACTCGAAATGTTCGCGTATATAATCGATGGTAGGCTTCATGTCAATCCAGCTTCAGCACGGCGAGGAACGCTTTCTGCGGCACCTCAACGTTTCCGATCTGCTTCATACGTTTCTTACCTCGCTTCTGTTTCTCCAGCAGTTTGCGCTTACGGCTCACGTCACCGCCATAGCACTTGGCAAGCACGTCTTTGCGCACCTGTTTCACTGTCTCGCGGGCAATAATCTTTGCGCCGATTGCCGCCTGAATAGCTATATCGAACTGCTGACGCGGTAGCAGTTCCTTGAGTTTCTCGCACATGCGGCGACCGAAGTCCACGGCATTGTCGCGGTGCGTAAGTGTGGACAATGCATCCACCTGTTCGCCGTTGAGCAATATATCCAGTTTGACGAGGTTAGACGGACGGAAACCGTTCATGTGCCAATCGAACGACGCGTAGCCCTTGCTGATGGATTTCAGCTTGTCGTAGAAATCTATCACTATCTCGCCCAGCGGCATATCGAACAGCAACTCCATACGGTTGCCGGATATATACTCCTGCTTCACCAGTTCGCCGCGCTTACCCAGACAGAGCGTCATGATCGGCCCGATATAATCCGCTGTAGTGATAACCGACGCGCGGATATACGGCTCTTCTATATGGTCAATCTCCGTCAAGTCCGGCATACCGGCAGGGTTGTGCACCTCGGTCATACGGCCGTCCTTGGTATAGACATTGTAACTTACGTTCGGCACGGTGGTTATCACATCCATGTCAAACTCGCGGTCCAAACGCTCCTGTACAATCTCCATGTGCAGCAATCCTAAGAAGCCGCAGCGGAAACCGAAGCCCAATGCCATCGATGATTCAGGCTGGAACGTCAGGCTGGCATCGTTCAGTTGCAGTTTCTCGAGCGACGCACGCAGGTCTTCATAATCCTCCGCCTCTATCGGATATACGCCGGCAAACACCATCGGTTTGGCTTCCTCAAAGCCTGCTATAGCCTTGTCGCACGGGCGTGCCACATGAGTGATCGTATCGCCTACCTTGACTTCGGTGCTCGTCTTGATACCGGAAATGATATATCCCACATTGCCGGCGCTGATCTGCTTGCGCGGATTCATATCGAGTTTGAGCACGCCTATCTCGTCGGCATCATACTCCTTGCCTGTGTTCACGAACCGCACACGGTCGCCCGTATGCATCGTGCCGTTCACTACCTTGAAATATGCGATTATGCCTCGGAACGAGTTGAACACCGAGTCAAACACCAGACACTGCAGCGGTGCGTCAGGGTCGCCTTTCGGTGCAGGTATACGCTCCACAATAGCGTCCAAAATCTCCGGCACACCCTCGCCTGTCTTGGCAGAGCAGCGGATGATCTCCTCGCGCTTGCAGCCTAACAGATCGATGATCTCATCTTCCACGCGCTCGGGCATAGCATTGTCCATGTCGCACTTGTTCAGTACGGGTATGATCTCCAGGTCATGCTCAATAGCCATGTACAGGTTACTGATTGTCTGTGCCTGCACGCCCTGCGTAGCATCCACTACGAGCACAGCACCTTCGCAGGCGGCTATACTGCGGCTCACCTCGTACGAGAAATCCACATGCCCCGGAGTGTCAATCAGGTTCAGTATATATTTAGAATCAGTCTGTGTTCTGTCAGCGGTCTGTGCTCTGTCAGCGTCAGCGGTCTGTATTCTGTCAGCGTCAGCGGTCTGTATTCTGTCAGCGTCAGCGGTCTGTATTCTATCAGTCGAAGACGGTCTGTATTCCATCTGTATAGCATGCGACTTGATAGTTATGCCGCGTTCCTTCTCCAGATCCATGTCGTCAAGCACCTGATTCTCCATCTGACGCACATCCACCGTATGCGTTATTTCCAGCATACGGTCTGCGAGTGTTGACTTGCCATGGTCAATGTGGGCAATGATACAAAAGTTTCGGATATTCTTCATTTAGCAATCAGTAGTCATATTCGGTAGTCTTAGCCCTACTCAACAAAGCAACCATCAGGTTGCCCATCCCGAAAAAGCAACTGCCAAGTTGGTTTTTCGGAGAGCCGAGGCTAAGGTGCGCTTTATGCCGCTGAGCGGCATCTGTAAGCACCATTTACCGAAGGCGAGTGGAGATAGCGGGAGTCGAACCCGCGTCCAAACAAGGAATCAATACGCTTTCTACACGCTTATCTTGGCCTTGATTTTCGTCCGGTAGCAAGACCCAAGCCACCAACTACCGGCTTATCTGCTAAATCTTCACACGCGCATCGCAGCCTGCGCATGCTATTCTGTGAATTTCCGCGCCACTTGATCCATTCAGCCCACAGACTCGGCTTGGAGTGACGTCTCGGGTCAGCACCTTGTGCCGACACAAAGCCAACCTACTATACTTCGGTTTAAGCAGCGAGAGCTACATTGTTGTTGCCAGTTATTGTTTTACAGACGATATTTACGAGCGTCTCTGCAGTGCTCGGCGTGCTTACATACCTATTCTACCTGCTGTCAAAACCAATTATCCCCAAATCATTTACTCATTTACCATTCTAATCTCATATCAGTCGAACAATCTGCTTCGCTGTATGGTTCGTTTGGCATGCGGCTAAAAGTAAAAGCGGCGCAAAGGTACAAAAAAAATCCCATATTTGCAAATTTTGCGGGTAGTGCGACGCCCAAAATGGCGTTTTTGCCAAACGCAGATTATAAAATAGCGGAATAAACACCGCAAAAAACACATTTAGACGAAAATATTTGCATAATTCGGAAAATTGTTGTACCTTTGCAACCGCTTTTGAAGAAAAGCATGGTCCATTAGCTCAACTGAATAGAGTACCACACTACGGATGTGGGGGTTGCAGGTTTGAATCCTGCATGGATCACGAAGCCTTCGGCAAAAAAGAAAATAAAGAACGACGTAAAGGGAAACTTTAGCGGAGTTCTTTTTTTTGATAAAACACACATGACCACACAGGAGTTACAGAACATTAAGCAACGTTTCGGCATCATTGGCTCATCGCCCATGCTGGACAGAAATATTGAGATAGCTGCTCAGGTGGCAGTTACCGACTTGAGTGTACTCATTACCGGTGAGTCGGGTGTAGGCAAGGAGCATTTTCCGCAAATCATCCACGCCTGTTCACCGCGCAAGCATGCCAAATACTTCGCCGTGAACTGCGGTGCGATACCCGAAGGCACTATCGACAGCGAGTTGTTCGGACACGTCAAGGGCGCCTATACCGACGCACGCGCTGAGCGCAAAGGATACTTTGAGGAAGCCGACGGAGGTACACTGTTTCTGGACGAGGTAGGCGAACTGCCGCTATCCACCCAAGCGCGACTACTGCGTGTGCTGGAGACAGGCGAGTTCATACGCATGGGCTCATCGGAGGTGCAGAAGACCTCCGTACGCGTCGTTGCCGCCACGAACCTGGATATGAAACGTGCAATAGCCGAGGGACGATTCCGCGAGGATCTGTACTTCCGGCTCAACGCTGTGGAGATACATGTGCCGCCCTTGCGCGAGCGAAAAGATGATATACCTCTGCTGTTCCGCAAGTTCACCTCGGATTTCACCAACAAATACGCTATGCCTCGCGTGCAGTTGACCGACGAGGCTACCGAACTGCTCAAAGCCTACTACTGGTACGGCAACGTACGCCAGCTCAAGAACGTAGCCGAGCAGATCTGCGTGCTGGAGAAGAGCCGCGAGATAAGTGCGGAAACCCTGCGCAAGTACCTGCCTGCCAACGAACAAGAGCAACAGTTGACACTGTTCGGTTCGGCGCAGAACATGGGCGGTGACCCGTACGTGAACGAGCGCGAACTGCTATACAAGGTCTTGTTCGACATGAAGCGCGACATAGCCGACCTCAAACAGCAGATGGCTGCCGCCACTGCAGGCACGCCAATGCCTGCTGCAAGCACAATCGTGCCGACAGGCAATATAATGCCCTACCCCGAACACCGCGATAGTCACCAGGAGGCGGAGGTGCAGGAGGCTGAGATCGTACGCGACCCCATATTGACCGGCAACGAACCGCTGACCATGGGAGATGCCGAGGAGGTGATGATCCGCAAGGCACTTGAGCGCCACAACGGCAACCGCAAAGAGGCTGCTGCTGAACTCGGTATAAGCGAACGAACACTCTATCGCAAACTCAAAAGTCTGGAATAAGCGATGCGACACCAACTGATTATATGGCTTACTCTGGTGGCAACTGTTGTCACTTTGTCGTCATGTCTGATCAGTTACCGCTTCAATGGCGCCAGTATTGATTACAGCAAGACACAATCGATCTCGATAGCCGACTTTCCGAACAACGCGGCAATGGTCAACCCCAACCTGTCGAACAACCTGTCGGAAGGCATACGCGACATCTACTCACGCCAGACACGTCTGCAGATTCTGCGTCGAGGCGGCGACATGGAGCTGGAGGGCGAGATTGTTGATTACGCACTTACCCCGATGGCAATCTCTGCCGACAACCTGTCAGCGGAAACCAAACTGACCATCACTATCAAAGTGCGTTTCACCAACAACAAGGCACCCGAAGAGAGTTTTGAGAAGACCTATTCTGCCTACCAGACGTTTGACTCCTCACGGCTGCTCACCGACGTACAAGACGAGTTGTGCACCACAATGATCACCGAACTGGCAGAAAACATCTACAACGACACGGTGGCAAAATGGTAGGAAAATTGAAACGGGAATATTGAAAATTGAAAGTTGAAAGTTAAAAATTGTAAGGGGAAAGAGTTTTTTAGCGGAAATATTTGCAAATATAAAAAATTTTTATTATCTTTGCAGTCGCGTTTTTTTGAAGCGGAAATATAATTAATTAAACAATATGTACACTTTATTTATCACACTGATTATCATCGCCTCTATTTTGTTGGTTCTGTTGGTCTTGATTCAGAACAGCAAGGGTGGCGGATTGGCAGCAGACTTTGCAAGCGGCAACCAGGTTATGGGCGCCCCGAAGACCGCAGATTTTCTTGAGAAAGCAACATGGACACTCGTAACCGTTATTGCCGTACTGAGCATCTTGGCTGTAGGCGTACACAAGAGCGATGTTCGTGAGCAGCAGCAGGAAGGTCAGAGCGCTATCTCCAACCAGGTACAGGACGCTGCTGCCGAGCAGGAGGCTGCAACCGCAACTCCCGAATTTGGCGAATAATACGCGGAGCACATAATTGTGTTACTGCGCCAATAGCGGAAATGGGTCATACGACCGCATTTCCGCTATAACCTATAATAAATTGCGTGTGTGCATGCACACGTATTAGGTGTGGGTATTCAATCAACAAGAACAAATTTCTGAAATCATGAAAAAATATAACTTTAATGCAGGACCAAGTATCCTGCCGCAAGAAGTCATCAAGCAGACCGCCGAAGCCGTACTGGACTTTCAGGGCGAGGGGCTGTCTGTACTGGAGATCAGCCACCGCGCCAAGTATTTCCAACCCGTAGTGGACGAAGCCGAAGCACTGTTCAAAGAACTGCTCGGTGTGCCCGAGGGATACAGAGTTCTGTTCCTGGGCGGCGGCGCAAGTATGCAGTTCTGCATGGTGCCGTTCAATATGCTGGAGAAAAAAGCCGCGTATCTGAACACCGGCGTGTGGAGCAAGAAAGCCATCAAGGAAGCCAAAGGTTTCGGCGAGGTTGTTGAGGTTGCCGCCAGCACAAACTCTATCCCGAATAATTACGATATCCCTCAGGACGCTGACTATTTCCATATCACGACCAACAACACTATCTTCGGCACGGAAATCAGCGACGCCAAGTTGCAGGAGATCTACGCCAAGAAAGGCAATGTACCGCTCATAGCCGATATGAGTTCGGATATCTTAAGCCGCCCGATAGATATCAGCCAATACGACATTATCTACGGTGGTGCACAAAAGAACCTTGCTCCGGCAGGTGTGACATTCGTTATCGTCAAGGAGAGTGCATTGGGCAAGGTCAGCCGCTATATACCTACCATGCTGAACTACCAGACGCATATCGATGGCGGTTCGATGTTCAATACCCCGCCCGTACTGCCTATCTACACCGCTCTGCTCACACTGCGCTGGCTGAAGAGCAACGGTGGTGTCAAATGGATTGAGGCGCGTAACAAAGCCAAAGCCGAACTGCTGTACAACTGCCTCGACCACTCCAAACTGTTCACACCGACCATCCTGGAAAAAGAAGACCGCAGCCGTATGAACATCTGCTTCGTTCTCAAACCCGGTTACGAGGATCTGCAAGACGACTTCTTCAAGTTTGCCACCGAACGCGGCATGGTGGGTATCAAGGGGCACCGACTGGTTGGAGGCTTCCGCGCTTCGTGCTACAACGCCATGGATCTGGAGGGCGTACAGGCACTCGTAGATTGCATCAACGAGTACGAGAAATTGCACTAATTCGTAACTTTAATTCGTAATTAAGATGAAAGTATTAGTAGCAACAGAAAAACCTTTCGCCAAGGTTGCCGTTGACGGCATACGCGAGGTGATTGAGCAGGCTGGTTACGAACTCGCCCTGCTGGAGAAATATACAGACAAACAGCAACTGCTGGACGCTGTAGCCGATGCTGACGCACTGATCATCCGCTCGGATATTGTGGACAGCGAGGTGTTGAACGCAGCCAAGCAGCTGAAGATCGTTGTGCGTGCCGGTGCCGGCTATGACAACATTGACCTGGCGGCCGCCACGGCACACCATGTCGTAGCGATGAACACACCCGGTCAGAACAGCAACGCAGTAGCCGAACTGGCACTCGGGCTGATGGTATATGCCGTGCGCAACCTGTACAACGGCACAAGCGGCACCGAACTGAAGGGCAAGAAACTCGGTATCCACGCCTTTGGCAATGTGGGTAGAAACGTGGCTCGCATCGCACAAGGATTCGGCATGGATGTTTATGCCTATGACGCCTATTGTCCGGACGAGGCTATGCTGGCTGCTAACGTCAAGCCCATGCATTCGGCAGAGGAGTTGTACAAGACCTGCGATATTGTCAGCCTGCATATCCCTGCCACTCCGGAAACAAAGAACAGTATCAACCACGACCTCGTCGGCTTGCTGCCCAAAGGCGGCATTCTGGTTAACACAGCCCGCAAGGAGGTGATTGACGAGGACGGACTGATCAGCCTCATGCTGGAGCGTACGGATCTGAAGTACATGACGGACATCATGCCCGCTGCCGATGCCAAGTTCAGCGAACTGTTTGCCGGACGTTATTTTGCTACGCCAAAGAAGATGGGCGCACAGACTGCCGAAGCGAACATCAACGCAGGCATAGCCGCAGCACGGCAGATCGTGGACTTCCTGACTACAGGTAACACACGTTTCCAGGTGAACAAGTAGTTGAGGGTTGAGTGTTGAGTGTTCAATGAAAGTTGAGAGTTGACAGTTTGAAGTTAATGAGCAGAAATAGATTTATCCTTTTATTCGTCGGACTATGCTGCGCATGGTCTGTTTGGGCGTTACATGTAGTGCCTGTAGGTGAACCCGACAAGGATTATACGTTCATCGACAACGAGGGCGACACGATTTATATCTTCGCCTCGGGCATTGATATGCGCCACCCTGCAGGTAATACGGATTGGTATAATGCGGATGGTTCGCTCTACCAATCGAATGTCGATGAGATTTACCCTGACAACGGAGGGTACTACACCTTGCAGAACGGCGAACCGGAATATTTCTATGTCTTCTCCTACGCTGACTACAAAGCCAACACCGCCGATTGGGAACTGAGCGTTGAGCCTAAGTGCGAATCCACTATTCTAACACTCAGCGGTACTCTGCCCGATGCGCTCACATACACAACCGGCGAGGGCAGGACACGTACCGTGCCACGCACTTGCACCATATCGTACACCGATCTGGCATGGAGCGAAGCAGACATGCATTGGCAGGACTCGGCGGCAGTTGCCACGTTTGACTTCCCGAACACGCAGTTCTACCTGCCGGCAATATATCAGGCTACAGATATATCACTGGCTATTGACAACATTGCCAAAGCTTTAGGTTTGGATATCGACTCGGTAACCACAACACTCACTACGCCCATTGCAGTCAAGTCTCACGTCACCAGCCGCACGGAGGTGCGAGGCAAGAAAGGCGAACTCAGCAATGAGCTGGAGCGACCAACCGATGAGTCCGTGCTGATCGGATCAGCAGAGTTGCGCATTCAGTTCAACAGCAACCCTACACCGGCTGCCGCATACTTCAGTTGGCGCGTTTATCAAGGCACGGCACTCATCTATTCGCGCAACGACGAGAACCTGTTCGAGGTGTTCAGCGAACCGGCAGCGTACCGCGTAGTTTGTATCGTTACCGGCACCGAGTGCCCATGTGAGACCTGTACTATCGATTCTACGGAGATTACCGTGAACATCTCCGTATCCGACCTGCAGGTGCCTAACGTATTTACGCCCAACGGTGACGGACTGAACGACGAGTTCCGCGTGCAGTACCGCTCGCTGGCTGAGTTCCACTGCTGGGTATATAACCGCTGGGGCAAACTCGTATATGAGTGGACAGACCCTGCTAAAGGCTGGGACGGAACTATCAACGGCCGTCCGGCGGCTGAAGGTGCGTACTTCTACGTTATCCGTGCCCGCGGTACGGATGCCGATCCTAAGCAGGGCTACACCACCAAGGCGGCATACAGGCGAGCACAACTCAACTCCGACAAAATGGTAGGTATCTACCAGTTGTCAGGCGACATCAATCTCATACGAGGTAAATAACAATTGTTCATAAATTATCATGAAACGAATACTCTTATTTATTTTTGCGGCTACAATTGCGCTATACACGTTTGCGCAGAACGTGGATATGCAGGCGCACGTTATGTCCGACGAGGGCAAAGCGGCTTACACTGCCTACGTGGCCAAGCAGAACGCATATTATACCGGCGAGTACTCCTACGAAAATATATCTGCCACAACCGGCGATGCCTTGTTCGGGCTGCTGAACGAACTGATGGGCAATACTTGCCGCCTGGAGAGCGGAAGCTTCTCGTACAACTCGCTGCGTAACGCTTATGTCGATGTTGACAAGGATCTTAACCGCTCGGGATACATCATCGGTTACTATGATGGTTGTTCGATGGACGGCACATGGGATGGCGGAAGGACATATAACAGAGAGCACACATGGCCGCAATCGAAAGGAGCAGACAAAGGCATATCCATGGGACATGATATGCAGAGTGTACGCCCGACAAGCGTAGCGGTCAACTCCGACCGCGGCAATACGGCTTACGGCGAGTCGAGCGGCTACTATGACCCGAATGATGTGGCAATCAACAACAGTTATTACAAACCCGTGAACATGGGTTCGTACCGCGGCGATGCAGCGCGCGTCATACTGTACGACTATCTCGTGTACGGCAAGGTGGGCAGTTATCAAAACAGCCTGTACAACGGTGATGCTCAACTGCTCGACAAACTCGGCAAGAGCGGAGTGTTTGAGAACGTAGCAATCATCCTCAAGTGGCACATGAACGACGCCCCATCGCTCACCGAGATGGTGCGTAACGATGGTGGGCAAGCCTATCAGGGCAACCGTAACCCATTCATCGACTTCCCGGAGATTGCCATTGAGATCCTCGGCAGTGAGGTGAGCACGTACAACGTTACGGTGAGCAACAATCTTGCAATGTGGCCTGCATACAGACACACGACCGACAAAGGATTTGTTGCCTACCTCTACAACAGCCAGGGCAAACACCCGCAAGCAGCCAACCTGCACGTAACAGGCACTAACAACTATACCTACGACCAGGCTTTAGGCCGACTGATCGTCACGAGCACCAACTCAGCAGTTTCTATCACTTCCTACGAGGCGGAAACGGCTGTGGATGATTCGGCTCTCGACCATCAGGATGCACCTATCTACGATATTCTCGGCCGGCGCGTTACACGCATGCAGCACGGACAGATCTATATCCGCAACGGTCAAAAGTTCGTATATTAACAGTTTAATAATTCTTCCTCCCCTTGGCAGCCGGTGCACTCACATATGAGCAGGTAATGTTGCAGCTCAGGCAGCAGCAGTACAAACCCGTGTACATCCTCTATGGCGATGAACCTTACTATATCGACAAGGTCACCGATTATATCGAGGACAACGTGCTCGACGAAGCCGGCAAGTCGTTCGACCAGGTAGTGCTCTATGGTCGCGACCTGACGGAGGCTGGCATAGGTGAGGCTGTCATGCAGGCGCGAGGATTCGCCATGATGGGCGGATACAAGGTCGTTATCGTCCGTGAGGCGCAGATGATCAAGAAGTGGCAGGCACTCGAGCAGTACATAGCGGCACCGCAACCGCAATCGATACTCGTGATAGCCTGCAAAGGTGCAGCACCCAAGGTGCCCGCCTCACCGCACGTGGCACTCATGCAATCCACAGCACTGCGCGACTATCAAGTAGCAGGATGGATAACTCGTTACATCGAGGACTGGAACAAGCAACAGTCTACACAAGACAAAGCCGATCGCGTGACTATTGACCCGAAAGTAACACAGATCCTGGCAGATAACCTCGGCACCAACCTGCAGCAGATAGTGCTCTCGCTCGAGAAACTGGTCAACGGTCGTCCTGCAGGAGTGAATGTGATTGATGCCACACTCGTCGAACGGAACATAGGTATCAGCAAAGATTTCAACGGTTTTGAGTTGCAGGACGCACTTATCAACGGCGATCCGGTCAAGGCAAACAGGATTATCCGGTACTTCGCTTCCTCGAAAGACCACCCTATTCAGAAAGAACTGCCGCTGCTGTTCGGGTTCTTTGCCAACCTAATGCTCTACCACTACCTGCCAAACAAAGGTGACGAACGTGCTGTGGCTGCTGCACTGAAAATCAACCCGTTCATTGTCAAGAACTACGCACGCGCAGCCAAACGGTTCTCGGCAGGCAAGACCTTCAGAATAGTCTCGTACTTCCGAGAGACCGATGCACGCAGCAAAGGTATAGGTACAGGTTCTGCCACCGAGCTTGACTTGTGGAAAGAACTAATCTACAAAATATTACACTAACGCCAAAGGCCAGGTACAGACAATTGACAGCTGACAGCCAATGGCATTATTGAACCCGAGGGAGAGATTTGAATGCTTGCAACCCTCTAATTAAATGCTAAAAAACAATGAAAAAATCGTTTAACCAAAGCGTAAATAAGAACTACTTATTTACCTCCGAATCGGTGTCAGAAGGACACCCAGACAAAGTCGCTGACCAGATTAGCGACGCTATTCTTGACAATTTCCTTGCTCTTGATCCCAATGCCCATGTAGCCTGTGAGACGATGGTTACCACAGGGCAGGTGGTTGTAGCAGGTGAGGTGACTGCCAAACATTACATAGATCTGCCGGCTATCATCCGCCGGACTATCAATGATATAGGATATACCAAAGCAGCCTACAAGTTTGAGGCAGAAAGCTGCGGTATATTGCAGGCACTGCACGAGCAGAGCGCGGATATCAATATGGGCGTGAGTCGCAAGTCGAAAATGCAGCAAGGTGCCGGCGATCAGGGAATGATGTTCGGTTACGCCTCCTCAGAGACCGACAACTTTATGCCTCTCACCCTCGATCTGGCACATACGCTCGTATATACACTTGCGCGCATTCGCAAAGAAGGTAAGGAGATGACTTACCTCCGCCCGGACGCCAAGAGTCAGGTTACAATGGAGTACGATAGCCATAACCGCCCTGTTCGTATCCGGACAATAGTTCTATCCACGCAGCATGACGAGTTCACTGCTGACGGACGCAAAGTTACGCCCGAACTCATCAAGCAGGATGTTATTTCTACCCTACTGCCGCGTGTAGCCAAACGTGATGTACGCTATACGGCTCTGTTGGAGACGTTCCTCAATGACAGCAAGAACACCGAACTGCTGGTTAACCCTACCGGAAACTTTGTGATTGGCGGACCTTACGGCGACACGGGACTTACCGGACGCAAGATCATCGTGGATACCTACGGCGGACGCGGAGCACATGGTGGTGGAGCATTTTCGGGCAAAGATCCCTCGAAGGTGGACCGTTCGGCTGCATATGCGGCACGATATATAGCCAAGAACATGGTAGCTGCCGGTGTGGCGGACGAGGTACTCGTGCAAGTCAGTTATGCTATCGGCGTGGCTCAACCCGTGAGCCTGTATGTCAACACCTACGGCACTGCCAAAGTCAACCTTAGCGATGCGGAGATTGCCAAACGTATAGGCAAAATGTTCGACCTGCGCCCGGCGGCAATCATCCGCGACCTCAAACTCACCCAACCGATGTACGAGGAGACGGCACGCTATGGTCACATGGGACGCACCAACGAGGTGGTAACCAAGTCGTTCATCGACTCCGACGGCAAGACGTTCACTCGCCAAGTCGAATTGTTCACGTGGGAGAAACTCGACCGCGTAGCCGACATACGCAAGGCATTCAAACTCTAAATATGAGACAATGAGCAATTGTGCACATACAAAACAGTCTTGGCTTATAGCCGGCGCAGTGTTGCTGTTAGTGGCACTCGATCAGGCACTCAAGTTATATATCCGCACCCATTTTGCTTTGGGTGAGGCGCACGAGATTCTTCCGTTCTTCCAACTCTGTTTTGTGGAGAACAACGGAATGGCGTTCGGCATACAATGGCTGCCCAAGTGGTGCCTGACAGCGTTTCGGATAGTTATGGTGGGGATATTGAGTTGGTACATTCATTCGCTGCTCAAGCACAACGCACGCCCGTGGTACATCGCCATGGTTACGCTCATCACAGCCGGCGCGCTCGGCAATATCATCGATTGTGTGTGCTATGGTCGCCTGTTCGGCTATGAGACCTGGTTCTACGGTCGTGTGGTAGATATGCTGTACTTCCCGCTAATTCACAACGCAGCCGGCGAGACCTTGTTCTTCCGCCCTGTGTTCAACCTCGCCGACTCGTATATCACCGTGGCAGTATTTGCGATCATCCTGTTCTTCCGCAAAGACCTCAACGACAGTCTGGAGAAACAAAATGACAAGTGACTTTGGAGATTAGGTTGGAAAATTTGAAGATTT